>DATMJM010000351.1:0-10379 GCA_035553935.1 Solirubrobacteraceae bacterium | reverse complement strand
GACGGCGACTTCTCGGTCCGCCTGAGGGCGCGCCGGCGCGCCCTCAGGCGGACCGAGAAGTCGCCGTCGCGCGCCGCGGTCAGGACCCGCAGGATCTCCTCGAGCGCCGGATCCTCGCGCGGCTCGACGTTCGCGGCCGCGGCGGCGGCGCCCGTCGTGGCGCGCGCGCCGCCCCTGGTGCCAGCTGCCATACGGCCCATCCCCCCAAATCGTTGCTCGTCCCAGCCGCCCCGCGTTACCCAGTTTGCTTGGTTTTGACACCGGTTTGCGCAGGTGCCTGCGACGGGCAGGCAGCGGGGGATGCGCTCCGCCAGCCGACCCGCTCATCACCGCCGCCGCGGGCCCGACCGGCGCCCCGCGCTCGTGCGCTGGCTCGACGACGCGACCCTCGGCCGGCACCGCGTCGCCCGGCGCCGGCGGCTGCGGCGCCACGTGCGCGTCGCGGGCATGGCATATGCGCCCGCCGCAATCGCGCTGACGATGCTGCGCAAGCGCATCGGGATGCCGCCGTGGCTGTCGCTCTCGATCGCCAGCGCGGCTCCGCTGGCGGTCGCCGCCGCGCTGCCGCCGCGCAGCCGGCGGCGCTACGTCGGCGCGGGGATGACGTACATGTGGCTGTTCAAGGAGAGCTGGGAGCTGCCCGCCGACGACGAGAGCAGGCAGCGCCGCCGGCTGCGCGTCGACTACCCGATCCGCATCGACAGCGCGCTCGGCGGCGGCATCCCGCCCGGCCAGCGCCTGCAGCGCGAGTTGCGCGACGCCGAGGACGTCTCATGGCTGGACGTCGCCGTGAGCGCCGTCTACGGCTCGTGGTTCGTGCCGCACGTGCTGCTGGCCTACGTGCTCGTGCGCCACCCGCAGTTCCTGCCGCGGGCGGCGGGGCGGCTGGCCGCCTCGTACCACCTGACGACGCCCTTCTACTGGTTCGTGCCGACCGCGCCGCCGTGGTGGGCCTCCGAGCAGGCGGGGCGAATGGACGGCGAGGTGCACCGCGTCGTGCGGCGCGTCGTCTGCAAGGTCCTCGACCGGCCGCCGCCGAGCGAGGACGAGGAGGTGCCCGGCAACCCGTGGGGCTCGATGCCCTCCGACCACATCTCGTCGGCGGCGATCACCGCCCGCGCGCTGATGGAGGTCAACCCGCTCTTCGGCCTGGCCGGCTGGATCTACGTCGCCGGGGCCGCGTTCGCGGTCGTCTACCTCGGCGAGCACTACGTCGCCGACGTGCTCGCCGGCCTCGCGGTGGCGGAGATCGTGCATCACGGCGAGCCGCTCGCGGCGCCGCTCGTGCGGATGGTCGCCTCCGCGCTCGAGTGAGCGCACCCGCCGCTCAGGTGCGGGCGTGCGCGCGGACCTCTTCGACGTCCGCCTTGACGCTCTCGATCGTCTGCTCGGGGGCCGGGGGGGCGGCACGCGTGAGCTGGCCCTTGCCGCCGATCGCCAGGATCCCGGCAACAGCGAGCAGCCCGGCGGCGACGATCAGCGCGGCGAGCCACGGCTCGAGCGCGGTGGCGAGCAGCAGGACGAGCATCGCGACGAGCGTCGCGGCTGCGAACAACGCTACGAACGCGGCGCCTGCGAGCAGGCCCGCGCCGATGCCGGCGTGCTTGGCCTTCTGCGAGATCTCCAGGCGCGCGAGCGCGAGCTCCTGGCGGATCAGCCGCTGCGTCTGCTCGGAGACCTGCTTGACGAGATCCGCCGCGGACGGCTCGCCGGGCTGCGTTGTGGAAGTCTCCATCGTGTCCTCGGGTACCGCGGCGCGCGCGCCCGCAAACCTCACGCCAGCGCCATGCGGTCGTCGTGCGCAGCAACCGCCCGCAGGCGCTCGAGCGCGCTGCGGATCAGCCGAGAGACCTGCATCTGGCTCACTCCGAGCAGCGCGCCGATCTCACTCTGCGTCAGGTCCTCCTCGAAGCGCAGCCGCAGGATCTCGCGGTCGCGGGACGACAGCCCGCGACCCAGCTGCTCGGCGAGCACGCGCTCCTCGGCGTGCACGAAGCCGTCGTCCGCGCTGCCGAACGTGTCGCCGAGCGTGCGCGTCTCCTCGCCGCGGTCGAACGGCGCGTCCAGCGAGGCGCCGTGCTGCGCGCGCCCCGCCTCGAGGCCCTCGAGCACCTCCTCGCATGTCAGGTCGAGCTGCGCGGCGAGCTGGCTGACCGTCGGCGCGTGGTGCAGGCGCTCGCTGAGGCGCTCGACGGCTCGCTCGATGCGCAGGGCGCGCTCGAGCAGGTCGCGCGGCGGGCGGACCGTCCATGTGCGGTCGCGGAAGTAGCGCTTGAGCTCGCCGACGATCGTCGGTACGGCGTACGAGGAGAATGCGACCTCCCGCCCCACGTCGAACCCGTCGATCGCCTTCAGCAGGCCGATGCAGGCGACCTGGAAGACGTCGTCATACGTGTCGTGGCCGCAGGAGTAGCGGCGCGCGAGCTTGCGGGCGAGAGGCATGAAGCGCTCGGCGAGCTCTTCGCGAGCGTGCGTGTCGCCGGCAGCCATCCGCTTCAGCAGGAGCCGGTCGCGCTTGGCCCGCGTCGCGTCTGTGCTGTGGTAGGTCGTGGTCACGCATGCCTCCGGTCATTGCGGTCACACGAAGCCGGCGCGCACCTGTCGCGATGCGGAACGTCTTCGAAACGGTGTAACGCCTCCCCGCCGGGCCTCAGCGAAAGGGCCCTCCCGTCCTACCCAAGCCCTCCTGGCTATGAACGCTGCTCGGCTGCGCTGTAGGCGAGCTGCGCCGCGTCGGCGATCGCGTGCGCCGACCACATCGCCGTCAACAGCCGTGTCGCGCGTGGCGCCGTGACGTGCCCGACGATGAAGGCGCCCGCGATCCACTGCGCCAGGCAGTACGGGCAGACGAGCAGCTCGCCGACGGCGAGGCTCAGCCCGCTGCGGCGCGGCTCCTCGTCGACCTCGGCGTGCCCCGCCTTCTGCTGGAAGCGCGTGAACGGCGCCCGGATGAAGCTCGTGACCTTGTCGCGCGCGATGAGGCGGCTGAGCTTGTGCGTCGCGATGCCGGTCAGGAGGATGTCCTTCGTGCTGAACTCCGCCGGCAGCGGGCGTCCCGCGCGGTTGGCGGCGACGAGCGCGCCGACGAAGCTCGTCATGAAGACCGAGGAGAGCACGCTGTAGCTGCCGAGCGGGCGCTCCGTGCCGGGCGGCGCGTAGCCGTCCAGCGGCGAGCTCATCGAGCCGGGTGGTGTGGTCGTCGGCATGCGCGCAAGCGTTCCCGCGCGCGGCGCGCTCCAATCCGCAACCGCTCTCAAGCTCGCACTCCTGGCGCCGATGACCCGCCTGTCGGCATGGCCACAGACGCCCCTGAGATCAAGCAGCTGCCTGCATCGCGCGCCGCGTCGCGGCTCGGCGGCCGCCAGAAGGCGGCTGTCCTGCTCGTGAGCCTCGGCCGCGAGCGCGCGGCCGAGATCTTCCGCCACCTCAAGGAGGACGAGATCGAGGCGCTGTCGCTCGACATGGCGCAGCTGCACCGGATTCCCGCCGACGTCTCCGCGGAGATCTGGGAGGAGATGGTCGAGACCTGCCTGGCCGAGGCCTACCTCGCCGAGGGAGGCGTCGACTTCGCGCGCGAGGTCCTCGAGCGCGCGGTCGGCCCGGTCCGCGCGCGCGAGATCGTCGGGCGCCTGACCCTCGCGATCGAGCGCCGGCCGTTCGAGTTCCTGCGCCGCACCCCGCCCGAGCAGATCCACGCCTTCATGCGCAACGAGGCGCCGCAGACCGCGGCGCTCGTCATCGCCAACCTCCACACCGACCTCGCCGCGCAGGTGCTCGCGCTGCTCGAGCCCGAGGAGCAGGCCGAGGTCGCGATGCGGATCGGCACGATGCGCGAGATTTCGCCGGAGGTCGTCGAGGCCGTCGAGGGCGTGCTGCGCCAGCGGCTGTCGAACGTCATCTCGCAGGACTGCTCCGCCGCCGGCGGAGTGCAGTCGCTCGCGGAGATCCTCAACCACACCGACCGCGGCACCGAGCGCAACGTGCTCGACTCGCTCGCGCAGGTCGATCCGGAGCTCGCCGAGGAGGTGCGGATGCTGCTGTTCACCTTCGAGGACATCGTCAAGCTCGACGACCGCTCGATCCAGCTCATCCTCAAAGAGATCGACTCCAAGGACCTCGCGGTCGCGCTGCGCGGCGTCGGCAAGGAGGTGCAGGAGCGGATCTTCTCCAACATGTCAGAGCGCGGCGGGCAGATGCTCGCCGAGGAGATGGAGTACATGCCCCCCCAGAAGCGCGTGGTCGTCGAGGAGGCGCAGAGCCGGATCGTCGCCGTCGTCCGGCGCCTGGAGGAGGCGGGCGGGATCGTCATCGGCAGAGGCGGCGATGACGAGCTGCTCTGAGGCCGCGCGGCCGGTCGCGCTCGGCGAGCTCGAGCAGCTCGCTCCGCCGCCGGCGCAGGATCCCGTGCGCGCGGCGCGCGCCGTCATCGAGGCCGCCGAGGCCGAGGCCTCCACGCTGCGCGCAGACGCCGAGCGGGATGGCTACGCGGAGGGCGTGCGGCGCGGCCGCGAGGAGAGCGCCGCTTCCCTGGCGCCCGCGATGGATGCCCTGCGCGCCGCGCTCGACGAGTCGGCCGCCGCTCGCGAAGCGTTCGTCGAGTCGGCCGAGACCCGCGCCGCGGAGCTTGCGGTCGCGATCGCCGAGAAGATCCTCGTGGGCGCGATCGACGTCCAGCCCGCGCGCGTCGTCGACGTCGTGCGCGGCGCGCTGCGCGGCCTGCTCGACGCCGAGCGGATCATCGTCTGCGTGCACCCCGACGACGTCGAGCTCGTGCGCGCCGCAAAAAACGAGCTCAACGACGGCCATGTCGAGATCCACGGCGAGCAGCGCGTCGCGCGCGGCGGAGCGCTCGTGCGCACGTCGTTGGGCGAGATCGACGCGCGGATCGAGTGCAAGCTGGAGGCCGTGAAGGCGCTCGTCGCGGCGGAGCTGGGCCGCTGATGGAGATCCTCGAGCGCTGCGCCGACCGCGTGCTCAACGCGGACCTGCACGAGCGCCGCGGGCGCGTCGACGACCTCATCGGGCTCATCGTCGAGGCGACCGGCCTGGAGGCCGAGGTCGGCGAGGTCTGCACGATCGAGGCCGGGCGCCGGCGCCCGGCGGTGCCGTGCGAGGTCGTCGGCTTCCGCGCCGGCCGCACGCTGCTGATGCCGCTGGGCGAGATCACCGGGATCGGCCCGGGACACTCTGTCGCGGCGACCGGGCGGCCCGTGCGCGCGCCCGTCGGCGACGAGCTGCTCGGGCGCGTCATCGACGGCCTCGGCCGTACGATCGACGACCTCGACCGTGAGCTGCCGCAGGGCGCGCGCTCGACGCAGGCGCCGCCGCCGAGCGCGCTGTCGCGGCCGCGGATCACGCAGCGCGTCTCGCTCGGCGTGCGCGCGCTGGACGCGTTCGTCCCCTGCGGCCGCGGCCAGCGGCTGGGCATCTTCGCCGGATCGGGCGTCGGCAAGTCCTCGCTGCTGGGGATGATCGCGCGCTCGTGCACCGCCGACGTCAACGTCATCGCGCTCGTCGGCGAGCGCGGCCGCGAGGTGCGCGAGTTCATCGAGCGCGACCTCGGCGACGCGCTCTCGCGCTCCGTCGTCGTCGTCGCCACCTCCGACGAGCCCGCGCTGCTGCGGATCAAGGCCGCGTTCACGGCGACGACCGTCGCCGAGCACTTCCGCGCCCAGGGCCTGGACGTGATGCTGATGATGGACAGCGTGACGCGCGTCGCGATGGCGCAGCGCGAGGTCGGCCTGGCGATCGGCGAGCCGCCCGCCACGCGCGGCTACACGCCATCGGTGTTCGCGCTGCTGCCGCGGCTGCTCGAGCGAACCGGCACCTCCCCGGAGGGGACGATCACGGGGCTGTACACCGTGCTCGTCGACGGCGACGACTTCAACGAGCCGATCGCCGACGCGGTCCGATCGATCCTCGACGGACACGTGGTCCTGGACCGCTCGCTCGCGCACGCGGGCCACTACCCGGCGATCGACGTGCTCGGCAGCGTCTCGCGGCTCGAGGGCGAGGTGACCGCGCGCGAGGTCCGCGAGGCCGGCCGGCGCGTCCGCGCGCTGATGGCAGCGCACCGCGACAAGGCCGACCTGATCTCGATCGGCGCCTACCAGGCCGGCAGCGACCCGCTCGTCGACGAGGCGCTCGTCAAGCGCCACGACATCGACGGCTTCCTCTGCCAGCGCGCCGACGAGCCGAGCACGGCCGTCGCGGCCGACGCCGAGCTGCTCGGGCTGGCGGGCTTCGCGGTCCCGGAGGTCGCCGCCCCGGCTGTTGGCTGCGAGGCCGAGGCGCTGCCGCCCGCGCCGCCCGCCGGCGGCCGTGCCGGCGCAAGCGCGCTGCCGCCGCTGCATCTGAGCATCTGAGTACGGCACGCCGCGCGGGGCGCTTCAGATCACGGTGCTCCCGCCGACTACACCAACCGTGAGCGCCCCTCCCTTCCAGTTCCGGCTCGAGCGCGTCCGCGCGCTGCGCGAACGCGCCGAGCAGCAGCGCGCCGAGGAGCTCGCGGCCAGCGTCGCGCACCGTGCGCACGGCGAGGAGCAGCTCGTGGCCGCGGCCGAGCGCGTCGGCCGCGCGCGCCACGAGCGCCGCGTGCTCGCGCAGGCGACGGGCGCCGACCTCCTGTCGATGCAGGCCTACATCGAGCGCACCCAGCGCGCGCAGCACGCCGCCGCCCTGGACCTCGACCGCCGCGCGGCGGAGGTCGACGCGCGCCGCGTGGCGCTCGTCCACGCCGCTCGGGAGCACCGCGCGCTCACCCGCCTGGAGGAGCGTCGCCGCGAGGAGCACGCCCGCGAGGTCGCCCGGATCGAGGGCGGGCACATGGACGAGGTCGCGCTCGCCGTGCACCGCCGGAGCGTGAGCCAGTGAGCATCGACGCCACGGTCGCGCGCGTCAGCGAGCTTGCCGCGCTGCTGACCTTCGCACCGCCGCCCGCCGCCGCTCCGGCGCCCGCGCCAACGCAGACAGGCGCCTTCGGCGCGCAGCTGGCAGGCGCGATGGGCGCGGCCACGGCGACCGACGCGGTTCCCGCCGGCGCAGCGGGCGCCACGCCGTACGCCGCGGAGATCTCGGCCGCCGCAGCCCGCCACGGGGTCGACCCGAACCTGCTCACCGGCCTCATCCGAGCGGAGTCGAACTTCGACCCCGGCGCGACGAGCCCCGCCGGCGCGCAGGGTCTCACGCAGCTCATGCCCGGCACCGCCGCCAGCCTCGGCGTCACCAACCCGCTCGACCCCGTCCAGTCGATCGACGGCGGCGCGCGCTACCTGCGCCAGCAGCTCGACCGCTTCGGCAACGACGCGACGAAGGCGCTCGCCGCCTACAACGCCGGACCGGGCGCGGTCGAGCGCTTCGGCGGCGTTCCGCCGTACGAGGAGACGCAGAACTACGTGCGGCGCGTGCTCGGCTACGCCCAACGGAGCATCACATGACCGGCGCCATCGCGGCCTCGCCCGTCAACGCGGCGCCGCCGCCGCCCGCTCCCAAGGGGCCGTCGCGCGACGCCGCGCCGCGTGCGCACGACGCCTTCGAGCAGCACCTCGACCGCGAGCTCGAGCCGCGTGGGCGCGACCGCGGCGCGCCCGCGGCGCGCGAGGCCGCCTCCGCGCACCCGCCGGCGGATGCGCGCCCGCGACCGGCATCGCCCGGCAGCTCGGCGCAGGACGCGCCGCCCGTCGGCTCCGCGCCCTCCGGCACGAGCCCCGGCAGCTCCGGCGAGCCGGCGATCGCCGCTCCGTCCGCTCCTGCGGACATCGCCCTCGCAGCCGATCCCGCGCCGGCGCCCGCGCCCGATGCGAGCGCCGTCACGGCCGCTGCTCCCGCCCTTCCCGGCGCCGAATCCGCCGCGGGCGCTCCGACCGCAGTTCCTCCAGGACCACCGCAACCCGCCGCGGAGAGCGGGCCGGCCTTGCCCGAGGCCGGTCCGCTCTCGGCGGCGCAGCCGCACCCGGCCGCGCCGCCCGCGACCACGGGCGGCGGCAGCGCCGCGACGGCGAACGCCGCCGCGGCCGGCGTCGCATCCGCGCCCGCGGCCGGCACGGCGCAGGCAGTCACGGCCGCGGTCGCCGGCGAGCCCGCCACGCCGGCCCCGCCGGCCGCGCCCGGCGACACCGACGAGCCGACGGCACCGCGTCCCCAGAGCACGCCCCGGCCGCCCGCGCACGCGGCCGCCTGGCAGCACGCCGCACCGCCGGCGCACTCCTCCTCGCCGCTCGCCGGCAACGTACCGGCCGAGGCCGGCCAGCCGCTCGAGCCCGCCCCTGCGCCAAGCCCCGCAACGCCGGCCGCGCCCCCGGCGCCCGCTGCGACCCGCCCAGGCGTACTGCTCACCCACGCGGCGGAGACGCTGCGCCTCACGATCTCCGCGGCGAACGCGCAGGGCATCAGCCGCGCACGCATCGCGCTCCGGCCGGCCGAGCTCGGGGGCGTGGAGATCATGCTCGCGCACGGCCCGACCGGCCTCAGCGCCACGCTGATCGCCGACTCCGCGCAGGCGGCGCAAGCGCTCCAGAAGGCGGCCGACGAGCTGCAGCGCACGCTTGCGGCCCAGGGGCTGGCGCTCGTATCACTGCAGATCGGCGTCGCCGCCGACGGGCGCTCGGCACGCGGTCGTGAAGACCGCGGAACTTCGGCCGATGACCGGGGCGCAGGCGACGTGGCCGGCGCCGACACCAGCGGCGAGCCGGCTGCGACGACGACGATCGAGCTCTCCAACGGCGTGCTCGTCGACGTTCTCGCCTGACAGACGACAGCGAAAGCGAGACCCATGCCCAGCGTTCCCGCCACGACCTCGACGACGACGTCCACGAGCGCCCCGGCCGGCACGGCCGCAAGCACGCTCCTCGGAAAGGACGAATTCCTCAAGCTGCTCGTCGGCCAGCTCAAGAACCAGGATCCGCTCAATCCGACCACCGACACCGACTTCATCGGTCAGATGGCCCAGTTCGCCCAGCTCGAGCAGACGACGAACATGGCGACCGCCAACGAGCGGCTCGTCGCCGAGCAGCGCGGCGCGCGCGCCGTCGCCCTGCTGGGGCGGACCGTCACCTACCCCGACGCCACGACCGGCGTGCCGACCACCGGTGTGGTGCAGCGCGTCGACTGGCTCGACGGCAGGCCCTCTCTCAGCGTCGGCGGTGCCGCCGGCATCGAGCCCGATTCCGTCACCGCCGTTCAGTAATCCAAGGAAGGAAACCTCCCGATGCTCCGCAGCATGTTCTCCGCGATCAGCGGACTGAAGTCCCACCAGACGATGCTCGACGTCACGGCGAACAACATCGCCAACGTCAACACGACGGGCTTCAAGTCCGGCCGCACGACGTTCAAGGACTCGCTGGCCCAGATGCAGAGCGGCGCTGCCGCTCCCGGCGCCGGCCAGGGCGGCGCGAACGCCAAGCAGGTCGGCCTCGGCGTCCAGCTCGGCTCGATCGACAACCTCATGGGCGGCGGCGCGCTGCAGAGCACGGGCAACGTGCTCGACGTCGCGATCCAGGGCGAGGGCTGGTTTCGGATCGGCACCGGCGGCACGCCGCCAGCGCTGCCGACGACGTTCCAGTACACCCGCGCCGGGAACTTCACGCTCAACCAGGCGGGCGACCTCGTCACGCAGGACGGCGCCTACGTCATGGGCCGCACCGCGCCGGGCGCAGGCGGGACCGACACGTACCTCAACATGCCGCCGGGGTCGACGAACGTCGCGATCGGCCAGGACGGGTCGGTCAGCTTCGATCCCGCCGGCGGCGGGCCGCGCGTGACCGCCGGCTACCTCTCGCTGGCGAAGTTCGCCAACGAG
Organism: Solirubrobacteraceae bacterium; assembly: GCA_035553935.1. Classification (GTDB taxonomy): domain Bacteria; phylum Actinomycetota; class Thermoleophilia; order Solirubrobacterales; family Solirubrobacteraceae; genus CADCVQ01. Next base: position 583 of record DATMJM010000351.1, on the reverse strand, counting down.
GCCGGCCTCGAGCGCGGCGCCGCGAACCGCTGGAACGCTTCCAACAGCTCGGGCGTCGAGCAGGTCGACACGGCCGGCAGCAACGGGTTCGGCCTGACCGCCTCCGGCGCGGTCGAGATGTCGAACGTCGACCTGGCCTCCGAGTTCACGACCATGATCACCGCGCAGCGCGGCTTCCAGGCCAACTCGCGCGTCATCAGCACGGCGGACGAAGTCCTCCAGGAGCTGGTGAACCTCAAGCGGTAGATCGCCAACCGTCGGCGCGGCGGGGCGGCATCGAGGGAGCCGCCCCGCCCGCGCCGACAAGCCCGCGCGCCCCCTCACGCCATGATCGTCCTGCACCGACTCGGCCACGCGGCCGAGCCCTTCCATCTGAACTCGGACCTCATCGTCACGGTCGAGGCCTGCCCGGACACCGTCGTGACGCTCGCGACCGGCGCGCGCATCCTCGTCTGCGAGGACCCGCAGCAGATCGCCCGCGCGATCCTGCGCTGGAAGGCGGACATCCGGCGCGGATCGCTGCGCGCCATCCGCACTGAAGATCTCGCCCGCGCGACCGATCACGCTGGGCCATGAGCAAGAC
>DATMJM010000350.1:0-15577 GCA_035553935.1 Solirubrobacteraceae bacterium | reverse complement strand
AGACGCGCCTGCGCTCGGGGCGCGCGATCGACTGGGCGCTGCTGGCCGGCCAGCTCGAGGTGGACGGCTCGGACCCCCGGCAGGCCCCCGCGCACGAGCACGGCACGCATGTCGCCGGGATCCTGGGCGCCGACTGGGCGGCGACGGACTCCGACCCGCCGCGCCGCAACGACATCCGCGGCGTCTGTCCGGACATCGGCATCTACGACCTGCGTGTCTTCGACGGCGCCGGCGCCGGCGACGAGTTCGCGATCCTGGCGGCGCTGCAGTTCGTGCGCTGGCTGAACGCCAACGCGCCGGTGCCGGTCGTCCACGGCGTGAACCTCAGCCTCTCGCTCGACCACGAGGTCGGCTCCTACGCCTGCGGCCGTACGCCGGTCTGCGAGGAGTGCGAGCGGCTCATCGGCGGCGGCACGGTCGTCGTTGTCGCGGCCGGCAACGAGGGGCGCGCCTTCGTGTCGATGGCGTCGGGGCCGACCGAGGGCTACCGCCAGATGTCGATCACCGATCCCGGCAACGCGAGCGGCGTCATCACCGTCGGTGCGACGCACCGCCACCAGCCGCACACCTACGGCGTCTCGTACTTCTCCAGCCGCGGCCCGACCGGCGACGGGCGCGCCAAGCCAGATCTCGTCGCGCCCGGCGAGAAGATCACGGCGCCGGTGCCGGGCGGCGGCCTGAAGAGCCTCGACGGGACGAGCATGGCCGCGCCGCACGTCTCCGGTGCCGCCGCGCTGATCCTCGCCCGCCACCCCGAGCTCATCGGCCGGCCGGACGCCATCAAGCAGCTGCTCTGCTCGACGGCGACCGACCTCGGGCGCGAGCGCTACTTCCAGGGCAGCGGCGTCGTCGACGCGCTGCGCGCCATCCAATCGATCTGACGGAGCAAGGGGGACGCCGGACGTGATCTTCTCGCTGGAGGCGTTGCAGGCGTTTCACGGCGACTCGCTGCTGCTTCACGCGGGCACCGCGGACAAACCGGTGCTCGTGCTCATCGACGGCGGCCCGTCGCGCACGTGGGAGACGAGCCTGCAGCCGCGCCTCGAGGATCTGCGCGCACAGCGCGACGGCGGCGACGGCGCTCTGCGGATCGACCTGGCGATGGTCAGCCACATCGACTCCGACCACGTCGCCGGGATGGTCGACTTCGCGAATCACCTCGTCACCGAGCAGGAGGATTCGCGGCCGCTGAGCTACGACGTCAGGACGCTGTGGCACAACTCCTTCGACGACGTGCTCGGCAACGACGCCGAAGAGCTGCGCGCCGCCGCCCTCGAGGTGCTCGAGCAACCCGTCGGCGACGCCGCCGCCGACGAGGTCCGCCTCGCCGGCCTCGCGGTCGTCGCCAGCGTCGCCGAGGGCCGCGTGCTGCGCGACCAGGCCCGGACGCTCGGCTGGGCCGTCAACGAGCCGTTCGACGGGCTCGTCGCGCTGCCCCCGAACGGGCCGCGGACGATCACGCTCGGCGACATGAAGCTCACGGTCGTCTGCCCCGGCCAGCAGCAGCTCCAGCGGCTGCACAAAGCCTGGGACGACTGGCTCGAAGACCACCCCAAAGCCGTCGCGGGCGCCCTTCCCGCGGCGGTCACGCGCGACAACTCGCCGTACAACCTGTCGAGCATCGTCGTCCTCGCCGAGTGCGGCGGCAAGCGCATGCTGCTCACGGGCGACGCGCGCGACGACCACATCCTCGAGGGCCTGGAGCAGGCGGCCGTCGCCGAGCAGGACGGCACGGCCCACGTCGACATCCTCAAGCTCCCCCATCACGGCTCGATTCGCAACATGCGACCGCAGTTCCTCGAGCGCGTCACGGCTGACCACTACGTCATCTCCGCCGACGGGCGCCACGGCAACCCGGAGACCGAGACGCTCGACCTCATCGTCGCCAGCCGCGCCGACGACGACTTCACGATCCACCTCACCAACCGCGTCGGCACCGGCACGCTGCAGGCGCGCCTCGACGCGTTCCTGGCCGCCAAGGAGGCCTCCGGCCGCGCGTACGGGATGAGCTTCCGCGACGAGGCAGCGCACTCGCTGCGCATCGACCTGCTGCAGGAGAGCTGACGTGGGCGAGCACGACGACCTCCTCAGGCGCTTTCAGCCGGCGCTGCGCTACGACTCCAACGAGCAGTTCTTCGCCGACAGCGCCGCCCAGTACACCGACGCCCCCGGGATCCAGCTGCGCCGCATGCCCGAGGACGGCAAGCAGGGCGCGCTGCTGGCCAGCGCCGTGCCGACGGGCGGCGAGCCGCAGCTCACGCTGGACTTCCTCGGCCCGCAGACCTACGGCAACGGCGCGAAGGTCGAGAAGACCGACGTGATCGGCGTGCGCGGCCGCGACTACCGCGACCAGTACGTCGCTCTGCGCATCTCCAGGCCCGACCTCAACAATCGCGTCTACGGCCGCGCCGTCGAGGCGACCGGCGGCCGGCTGTGGCTGCAGTACTGGTACTTCTACTTCTACAACGACTACCAGCTGGCGCTCGGCTTCGGGACCCACGAGGGCGACTGGGAGTGCCTGCAGCTCAGGATCGGAATCGAGGGCGACGTGCCCGACATCGCGGTCTACGCGCAGCACCGCCACGGCGAGAAGCGCGACTGGGAGGACGTCGAGAAGCTGCGCGACAGCCCCGACACGCCGATCGCCTACATCGCGCGCGGCTCGCACGCCGCGTACTTCGAGCCCGGCTACCACCAGACCGAGGCGTGGTACGACATCGCCGACGGCAATCGGCCCGCGCCCAGGCTCGCGCTCGAGATCGTCGACGACGCCGCGCACGCGTGGATGCGCTGGCCGGGCCGCTGGGGCGACACGACGCCGCGCGACCGCGGCGCCGACCTCGACCAGTCGGCGCCGACGGGCCCGGGCACCAAGAAGCACTGGCGCGACCCCAACCGGCTGCTCGACAGCGCCAGGCGATCGGTGCCGCGCACGGCGCCGAGCGCGCCCGACGTCAAGATCACGCGCGGCCGCGGGCACAGGCTGCAGATCGCCTACGACTTCACGAGCCGCACGATCGCCCCGCGCGCGCTCATCGTCACGGTCAACTCGCGCAACGAGAAGGGCGTGCCACCGATGACGCACACGTTCGACGAGGTCGCGACGCGGCCGGCCGGGACGATCGACACCGACGTCGAGCTGCATCCGGAGCGCCATTACGACGTCTACGCCAGCACGGTTGCAGGCGAGCCGCCGCAGCCATCGGCCTCGCGGCTGACCGAGATCGACCCGATCGCCGGCGACGAGCGCCCGCCGCTCGGCCAGCGCATCGCGCGCTTCCTCGGCAGGCTCGTGGCGACGATCCGCGGCGACCGCGTCCACCGCTGAGCGTGGCGCCCCGGAGCGCTCGCCGACGTCTTGAAGAACCTGTTGACGCCGGAGGTGAGACCGCGTGCGACTGCAGTCAGCGAAGCGTCCGTGCGGCGGCCCTGTCCGCCTCTACCGCGGCGCGGACGTGACATTGCTCCAGGTGGTCGTTGACGATCCCCGTCGCCTGCATGAGCGCATACGCGGTCGTCGGTCCGACGAACCGAAATCCGCGCCGCTTGAGCTCGCGTGCGAGCGCCCGCGACTCCGGCGTGATCGCGGGCATGTCCTGCAGCGACCGCGGCGGCGCCGGCGGCGGATCGGGGGCGAAGGACCACAGCAGCTCCCCCAAGGTCTGGTGGGCCTCGTGCAGCGCGAGGGTCGCGCGCGCGTTGGCGATCGCCGCCTCGATCTTCGCACGGTTGCGCACGATCCCGGCGTCGGCCATCAGGCGCGCCACGTCGGCGTCGCCGAGGCGCGCCACGCGCTCCGGATCGAAGCCCCGGAAGGCCGCCCGGAAGCGCTCGCGCTTGCGCAGGATCGTCAGCCAGGACAGTCCCGACTGGAAGCCCTCGAGGCTGAGGCGCTCGAGCAGGCGGTGCTCCTCGCGTACAGGGCGCCCCCATTCCTCGTCGTGGTAGGCGAGGTACAGGGGGTCGCGCGCCGGCCAGCAGCGCACGGGCTCGCCGTCAGGGGGAGACACGCAGCGCCTCCGCGACGTCGGAATAGAACAGGCCCGGCCGCGGCCCGCCCTCGAGTGCGACGATCCGCCCGCGATGCGCCACCGCGCCGAGCCCGTGGCGCGGCGTCCTCATGCGCGGCTCGCTGCGCCAGCGCCGCGTGCGCGCATCGAAGGACTCGACGGCGGCGATCGTGCCTGTGCTCTCCTCTCCGCCGACGACGACGATGCGGCCGCCGACCGTCGCCGCGGCGGTGCCGCCGCGCGCGACGCGCATCGGCGGCAGACGCTCCCAGCGGCGTCTGGCGGCCACGTAGCGCTCGGCGACGCGGAAGTTGTTCAGCCCGCCGGCGCGGCCGGCGAGGACGTAGAACGCGCCGCGGTGGACGCTCGCTGCCAGGTGCTCGCGCGCGGTCGGCATCGATGGCCCGCGCGACCAGCGCCGGCGCGCGACGTCGTAGATCTCCAGCGTCCGCAGCGACCTGCCGCCGCGCGCCCCGCCGGCGACGAGCAGCCGGCTGCCGACGATGCCGGCCGCGTGCGCCGCGCGCGCCGTCGGAGCGGCGGGAAGCCTCGTCCAGCGGTCGGAGCTCGGGCTGTAGCGCCACAGCGCGTTCGTCTCCGCGGCGAGGCCGTTCGCGGCGGTGTAGCCGCCGACGACGTAGAGGTCGCCGTCGAAGGCCGCCGCGGCCGCGTGGTTGACGGCCTGCGGGATCGGCGCGACGCGCGCCCATCGGTCCCGGCGCAGGTCGTAGCGCTCGACGACGTCGCTCGTCGCTCCGTCCGGCGCCGCGAACCCGCCGACGACATATGCGAAGTCGCCGATCCGCGCCGCCGCGACCTCGGTGCGCGCCAGCGTCGCGTGCGCCAGCGGCTGCCAGCGCGCAGCAGCCGACGAGGTGGCGGTCCGCCCGCCCTCGCCGCACCCTGCGGCGACCGCGAGCGCGAGCACCAGCGCGCCGCAGCCCGCCGCCGCCACGCCGCAGGACGTCACGGCCGGCGCTCCTTCTCAGCGCGCGGCTCGTGTCCCGGGCAGCGCCGCACCGGCAGGCGCGGATAGCGCGGATAGCGGTCGTCTTCGCGCGAGCGCAGGCACAGCGAGAACGACGACCCGCGCGTGTTGCGGACGACCCGCTGGTGGCGGCAGCTGTCGCACAGACCCACGGGCGGCGCCGGCATGAACGACAGCGTAGACGCCGCAGAGGCCGGTCGATCCAGCCCCAGCCGCGGGCTACGGCCGGGTGCCGCCTTCCGCCGTGCCGTCGCTCGTCGTCGTCTGCGGCTGGGTGACGGTCTGCTGCTGCGTCGCGGTCTGCTGCTCGATGACCGTCTCGGTCTCCTCCTCGACGACCGTGTCCGTCTGTTGCTCGGTCACGGTCTCGGTCTGGGCACGTACGACCACGACGCCCTCGACCCTGCTCGCGATAGTTCTCGAGCGGGTCGTACATGGCGTGCTCGCCCTCGACGAGCTCCACGGTGACGCTGCCCGCTTCGATCGCGCCGCTGCGTTCCACGCCATCCGGCGTGTCGACGGCGAGCTCGTGCGTGTGCGCGCTGTCGTTGTCGATGCGCAACCGGATCGTCCCGGGCTCGACCTCGACGCGGGCGGGATCCAGGTCCGTGATCCGGATCTGGACCTCCTCGTCCGAGGCGGCGGTTATCTCGAGCACGAGTCCGAGTGTGAGCTGTCTGATCGTCATACGCGTCGCACGCGCGCCCCGGGTACGCGCAGCGAGACCTCAAGCGAGAGGCGGATGATGTCGTTGATGAGAGTGCGCCTCGCGGTTCTCACCGCGGTCGTGGGGTTTGTGCTGACGAGCGGCGCTGCACGTGCCGACACCACGATCGCCGAGCCGGCTGCGCCCTCGAAGGTCGCGACGTACGCGGGCGTCACCGCGTACAGCGTGCCCGCCGCCGACGGGTCGTGGCGCCTCGTGTACGACACCAACAGCAACGCGAGCGCCGAGCAGGTGCCGATCGCGCCGCGCAGCGTGCCGTTCGACGTCGATCTCGGGCCCGGACCCGACGGGGCGTCGTGGCGGTGTACTCGCGCTGTCGCCGCGAGCCACAGATGCGGCGCCGATCGACGGGTTTCGCGCCCGCGTGGACGACGGCGCGCGACTGCGACCTGTACCGGCCTGCGCGGCCGCGTGCCGTACGTCTACGTCCGCCGGGACGGGCGCCGCTCGCAGCGCCAGCCCGGCGGGGGCCGCGGGTCGACCGGGCTGCCCGGTCCGCTCGCGATCGATCTCGAGAACACGCTGCTGGGCATGGCGTGGACCTACGAGCGCGATGGCGGCGGCGTGTCCGAGCTGCGTGTCGGGGCGGCGACCGCCGACGGGCGCGACGTGACGAAGATCGCCGGCGAGGGCTGGCGGCGCAGCGTCGCGCGCTACCTGACGCCGGCGGTCTCAGAGACCTACGTGTTCGCCGGCTTTCAGCGCTCGATCCGCCGCCCGGACGGCAGCAGGTCGCTCGTCAGCCGGATGTACCGCTACTCGCTCGCCAGCGGGGACCTGGCGCGCGCCGACGTGCGTGCGCAGGTGTTCGCGGCGGTGCGCGACCGGCGCAGCAACCTGACCATCGTCGGCACGACCGACAGCTTCTTCGATCCACGCGGCTGTGGCGGGACGTGCGCGGTCCGCCGCATCGACCGCCCGTCGTTCGATTTCGTGCGCACGATCGACCCGCCGACGCAGCCGTGCGGCGACGTCGGCTACGAGCCGCAGACGGATGCGGGCGCCTTCCAGATCCTCGCGCGCGGAACGTCCTGCGACACGGCCCGTACGATCGCGCGTCGCCCCGAGAACGGCTCGCTGCCGTTCGCCGAGCGCGGCTTTCGCTGCCGCGGCGAGCACGTCGAGGCCGCCCTTCCGTACACGCGCGTGACCTGCACGCGCGGCACGGCGGAGGTGACGTTCCGGCGCAGCTGAAGCCAAGCCGGCGTCACGAACTCATGGCGGCGGGTACACGCTGTTCGATGACCTGCAGAGCCCAGCGCGAGGACACGACGTGACCGCCCCGGCGCACCGGCGCGCGCGGGCGTCGGCGGCGAGGTCGTCTGCGCGCTCGTCGGCGGGCCGTCGAGCCAGCCGGCCGTGCGGCTCGCGGCGCGGCTCGCCGAGCGCCTGTCGCTGCGGCTTGCGCTCATCGGCGTGCGGCCCCCGATCACCCCGCCGGGGCCGGCGACCGTCGAGGGCGGGCTGCCGTTCGCTCCGATGGCGATCGACCTCGCGCCGCCGCCTCAGCAGGTCGAGCCGGACACGGCCCCGTCTGCCGCGCCGCAACCGGCTGTCGCGACCGGGCAGCCGGCGCGCCGTGACACCGTCTTCGCGCTTGCGGCCGATGCGCGGCGGCAGCTGTCCGAGGCGCCGGAGACGCGGCTGCTGGTGGTCGCCGACGAGGGCGGCGGAGCGCTGGCGTCCGTCCTCGGAGACAACCCCGGCCGCGAGGCCCTGCGCCACGTGTCGTGCCCGCTGGTCCTCGTCCCGGACGCCCTCAGCGAGGATGCCGGCGTGCGCAACATCCTGTGCGGCGTCGACGAGGACGACGTGACCGCGGACGTGGCCTTCGCCGCCTGGGATCTCGCCGAGCAGCTGCGCGGCCGGCTGCGCTTCGTCCACGTCGTCCGCCGCGTGGTCGCGGGCGGCGAGCCGCAGGCGAGGCATCTCGGCGAGCTCGACGACAACCGACGCGACGCGGCGCGGGCGGCCTTCGACGCCTGCCGTGCGGTGCTCCCGCAGGACGCGCTCGCCGAGTTCGTCGCGGTCGAAGGCGACGCTGCCGACGGCCTGCTGGCGGCGGCCGAGGATCTCGACGCCGGCTTCATCGTGATCGGGCGTCCCGAGCGGGGACCCGTTCGCGCGGCGCTCATGGGCTCCACCGCATACGACCTCCTGCGCGAGGGCCGGTTTCCGATCATCGTGGTTCCTCCGGGCCGCGCCGATGGCGGCTGAGCACCGGCCGGTGGTTGCACAGGCAACTACAATGGCGCGATGGCCACCTTCCTGCGCCTGCTCGGCTTCCTTCGCGACTACAAGCGCGGGCTGTGGTGGTCGGGCATCCTCGCTGCGCTGGCGATGGGCGCGACGGTCGCGATCCCCGCCCTCACCGGGCTGGCGATCGGCGCGATCGAGGACGGCGACCGCGAGCGGCTGAAGCTCCTCGCGCTCGCGATCGCCGTCGCCGGCGTCCTGCGCCTCGCGCTGACCGTCGCCCGCAGGCTGATCGCCGGCAGGGTGTCGCTCGGCGTCGAGCTCGACCTGCGCGACCGCATCTACGAGCACCTCCTGCGCCTCGACCTCGCGTTCTTCGACACGCAGCAGACGGGCCAGCTCATGTCGCGCGCGACGGTCGACCTGTCCGCCGTCCGCTTCTTCCTCGGCTACGGGCTCGTGCTCATCTCGCAGGCGGCGCTGACCCTCGCCTTCGCCGCAGCCGCGATGATCGTCGTCGACCCGCTGCTGGCGCTCGTCGCGTTGTCGCCGATCCCGCTCGTGGTGTGGGTGGCGCAGCGCTACAGCCGCCGCGCGCGCCCGGCGCTGCAGGAGGTCCAGCAGCGCATCGCCGAGCTGACGGCCGACGTCGAGGAGACCGTGGGCGGCGTGCGCGTCGTGAAGGCGTTCGCCGCCGAGGGCCGCCGCGAGCGCCGGTTCCGTGACAGCGTCGGCCGTGTCTTCGTCCAGTCGATGATCTCCACCCGGCTGCGCGCGTTCTACAACCCGTTCATCGCGTTCCTGCCACAGCTCGGCCTCGGCCTGCTGCTGCTGGTCGGCGGTCGCGCCGTCGTCAGCGGGCGCCTGACGCTCGCCGAGTTCACGATGTTCTACGGCTACCTGCTCATGCTCATGGGGCCGATCCGCACGCTCGGCTGGACGCTCGGCCTCGCTCAGCGCGCCAGCGCCTCGGGCGCCCGCATCTTCGAGCTGCTCGATCGCGCGCCGCGGATCGTCGCGGCGCCGGACGCCGTGCCGCTGCCGCCCGGCCACGGCCGCGTCGAGCTGCGCGGCGTGACGCTCGCCTACGGCGAGGAGCACGACGCCGGACCCGCGCTGCACGACGTCTCGCTGACGGTCGAGCCGGGCACGACCGTCGCGCTCGTCGGCGCGACCGGCTCGGGCAAGACGACGCTCGTGCAGCTCGTCGCGCGGATGTACGACGCGACGCAGGGCGCGGTGCTCGTCGACGGCGCCGACGTGCGGACGGTCGACCCCGCCGAGCTGCGGCGCGAGATCGCGGTCGTCAACGACGACCCGTTCCTGTTCAGCGACACCGTGCACGAGAACATCGCCTACGGCCGCCGCGACGCCACGCGCGAGGAGGTCGTCGAGGCCGCCCGGCGCGCGCAGGCGCACGAGTTCATCAGCGAGCTGCCCGAGGGCTACGAGACGGTCGTCGGCGAGCGCGGCCTGACGCTCAGCGGCGGCCAGCGCCAGCGTATCGCGATCGCGCGCGCGATCCTCGCCGCGCCGCGCATCCTCGTCCTCGACGACGCGACGTCGTCGATCGACGCGACGACCGAGCGCCAGATCAAGCAGGGACTCGAGGAGGCGATGGCCGGCCGCACGACGTTCGTCATCGCCCACCGCCTGTCGACGATCGCGCTCGCCGACGAGATCGCGGTGCTCGACCGCGGGCGACTGATCGACCGCGGCACGCACGACGAGCTCGTCAAGCGCTCGCCTTTCTACCAGGAGATCGTGCACAAGGGCATGCCCGACCAGGTCTTCCTCACGCGCAAGCCGCTCGAGCCCGAGGTGGCGGGACTGTGACGCCGCAGCATCAGGCCGCCGCCGCGCGCGACGCGATCTCCGAGCAGCTGTCGTCCGGCGGGTCGCCGCTGACGACGGCCGAGCTGCGCCGGCGCCTGCGCCAGACCGGCGGGCGCGGGCGCAAGCTGCGCGGCCTCGCCGTGCTGCTGCGCCCCTACCGCGGCCGCGTCATCCTCATGCTCGTCGCGCTGCTGGCGTCGACCGCCGCCGCGCTGGCGCCGCCGCCGCTCGTCAAGCTGGCGATCGACGACGGCATCACGCCCGGCGACATCGGCACGCTGAACCTCGTCGTCGGGCTGTTCCTCCTCAGCGCGCTCGTGTACTGGGGAGCGTCCTACGCGCAGACCTACCTCGTCGGCTGGGTCGGGCAGCGGGCGCTGCAGGACCTGCGCGTGAAGATCTTCGCGCACCTGCAGTCGCAGCCGGTCGGCTTCTTCGAGCGCCGCCAGGCCGGCCAGCTCATCTCGCGGATGACCAACGACGTGCAGGCGCTCGACTCGCTCGTCACCGACAGCGTCGTGACGCTCTTCCAGAGCTCGCTGACGCTCGTCGGCACCATGGTCATCCTCCTGCTGCTCGACGCCGAGCTGGCGCTGCTGACCTTCCTCATCTTCCCCGTGATGGCGCTGGCGTCGCTGGGTTTCCGCGTCGCGTCGGCCGACGCCTACGCGCGCACTCGGACGGCGATCGCCTCGATCACGGCCTACCTGCAGGAGACGCTGTCGGGAGTTCGCGTCGTGCGCGCGTTCGGCCAGGAGCCGCGCCACCTGGGCCGCTTCCGCGAGCTCAACACGAGCAACCGCGACGTCAACATGACGACGGTCAACCTCAACGCCGCCTACTTCCCGGCGGTCGAGCTGCTCAGCGCGCTGGCGACGGTCGGGATCCTCATCTACGGCGGCCTCCAGGCGATCGACGGGGACATCACGCCCGGTGTCGTGTTCGCGTTCATCGCGGCGCTGAACCTCTTCTTCGACCCGATCCAGCAGCTCTCGCACCTCTACACGACCTACCAGGCCGGGATGGCCGCGCTCGACAAGATCTTCGACCTGCTCGACGAGGAGCCCGACCTCGTCGACGCACCCGATGCGATCGAGCTCGGCCGCCTGCGCGGCGAGCTCGAGCTGCGCGACGTGAGCTTCGGCTACGGCGGCGACGAGGGCGAGGAGACGGTCTGGGCGCTGCACGACGTGTCGCTGAAGGTGCCGCCGGGGCAGACGGTCGCGCTCGTGGGCGCGACGGGCGCCGGCAAGTCCACGATCGCCAAGCTCGTCGCTCGCTTCTACGACCCCACGCGGGGCGCTGTGCTCGTGGACGGCCACGACCTGCGCTCGGTCACGCAGGCGTCGCTGCGCCGCCAGCTCGGCGTGGTGCCCCAGGAGGCGTTCCTGTTCAGCGGGACCGTCGCGGAGAACATCGCGTTCGGGCGCCCCGACGCGACGTTGGAGGAGATCCGCGCGGCGGCGCGCGCCGTCGGCGCCGACGGCTTCATCTCGGCGCTCGAACACGGCTATGACACGGAGGTCGGCGAGCGCGGCACGCAGCTGTCCGCCGGGCAGCGCCAGCTCGTCGCCTTCGCCCGCGCGCTGGCCGCCGACCCGCGCATCCTGATCCTCGACGAGGCGACGTCGAACGTCGACCTGCACACGGAGGGCCGCATCGAGGAGGGCCTGCGCCGCCTGCTGGCCGGCCGCACCGCGATCGTCATCGCCCACCGGCTGTCGACCATCAAGCAGGCCGGCCGGATCGTCGTGCTCGACGGCGGGCGGATCGTCGAGCAGGGCACGCACGACGAGCTGCTCGAGGCCAAGGGCGCCTACTGGCGCCTGCACCGCGACTGGATGGAGCAGGCGGCGTGACGACCTGCGCGGGAGCTGCCGGGCAAGGACTCGAACCTTGAATTCCAGGGCCAGAACCTGGCGAGTTGCCGATTACTCCACCCGGCAAGGCAGTGGGCGAGTATAGCCAGCGTCGGTCGCTGCTCTGCGGCTGAGAAGACGCCGGCGACGTGCTGCGCCGCCGCGGCACAGCGCGCTCAGTCCGGCCGGCCGTTGGGCGCGAACTGGGCGGTGATGTACGGCTCGAGCCCCGGATCGAGGACCACGAGCACCTCGTCGCCGGGCGCGATCACGGTGTCGGGCTTGGGTACGAAGCCGGCGCTGCCCTGCGGCAGGACCGAGATGATCAGGCTGCCTTCGGGCAGCGCGATGTCGGCCACCTGGCGGCCGGCCGCGGGCGCTCCATCGGCGACCTCGACCTCGATGATCTCGAGCTTCTCGTCCGGCAGGTCGAGCAGGTGCACGAGGCCGTGGCCCGGCACCTCGTGCTCGATGAGGTTGAGGATGAGGTCGGTCGCCGAGACCGCCGGCTGGATCCCGAGCAGCTTGAAGTGCTGCAGGTTTCGGGGGTTGTTGCAGCGCGCGATGATCCGCTCGCAGAGGTACTTCTCCTTGGCGACCTGGCAGATCAGGATGTTGTCCTCGTCGTCGCCGGTGACGGCCACCACGAGGTCGGCGCGCTGGATGCCGGCGCGTTCGAGCACCCACAGCTCCGTGCCGTCGCCGTACTGGACGGCGTGCTCGAGCTCCTGCTCGATGCGCAGGTAGGCGCGGCGGTCCTGCTCGACGAGCGTGACCTCCTGCTCGTTGCGGATGAGCTCGCGCGCGAGGTTGAGCCCGACCTTCCCGCCACCGACGACGACCACGTACACGCTCAGACCTCGGCTGCGGCTTCGAGGACGGCCTGCTCGAACATCGCGATCCCGAGCTTGACGGCGCAGATCGTGTGCAGGCCCTGCTCGGCGTACCAATCCGACCGCGCCGGGTCGAGCACGCGGACGATCACCCGCGGCACGCTGAAGCGCTTCTGCGCGACCTGCGCGACGAGGATGTTCGTGTTGTCGCCGCGCGTCGCGGCGATGAAGATGTCGGCCTCCTCGATGCCGGCGGCGAGCAGGGCGTCGATCTCGATCGCGGTCCCGACGGTGAAGCGCCCCCCGGCGTCCTCCCACGAGGTGGGCTGGCCGGCGTCGAGGCGCTCGTGCGAGAGCGGATCCTCGTCGAGCACCGACACCGTGTGACCGGACGCGAGCGAGGACTTGGCGACGGCCGCCCCCACGCGGCCGGCCCCGACGACAAGGACCATCATCGGCCGGATGCTAGACGGTCGGCGCGGCCTACGGAGCGTCGTCGTCCGGCGCGGGAGGCGCCGTCAGGATCACGCGACAGGGGGCCTTGCGGACGACGTGCTTGGTGGCGTCGCCGACGAAGTTGTCCAGCGGGGCGCCGATCCCTCCGAGCCGCGCACCGCCGCGGATCCGCGAGGGCTCCTCGGCGGCGAGCACGACGAGCTCGACGCCGCGCCGGTTCGCCTCGGCCACGATCGCGTCGCCCGCGCGCCGCGCGCGGATCGTCGCCGTCGCCACCTCGACGCCGTCGTACTCCTCCCCCACGGCCTTCGCGCGGGCGAGCGCCGCGCGCGCCCGCTTGAGCTGCGTCTCCGGGAGCCGGGCGTCGAGCGGCAGCGAGAGCGGCACCTCGAAGACCCAGATCGCCTCGATCGTCGCTCCGAGCCCCTCGTCGTCGTCGGCGGCGGCGAGGCGGCCCGCCGTCTGCACGATGTCGTCGTCGAGGGGGGTGCCGAAGATCGGCACGAGGATCGAGCCGTACTCCGCGCGGACGGGCTCGGCGCGCAGCGCCGCCTCGGAGACGACGACGCGCTGCAGCACCGGCATCCCGGTGCTGCGGCGGTAGGTGACGTACAGCGCGACTCCGGCCGCCATCCAGACGATGCCGACGTAGCGCGCCCCCTCGTGGAACGCGAGCAGGCTCGCCAGGCCGCCGGCGGCCATCGCCGCGCCGAGCACGGCCGGCAGTGGCAGCTCTCCGCCGCCGGCCCGGACCGACAGCGGGACGCGGTACGGCCGCGGGCGGTGCGGCTCGCGATAGCGCAGCACGCAGATCGACACGTGGGCGATCAGGAAGGCGAGCATCGCGCCGATCGCGTAGATGCCGGTGAGCGCCTCGAGGTCGCGCGGCACGACGAGCGCCGTCGCGAGCACGGCGGCGGCGACGATCACGGCGTACGGCGTGCCTCTCCTGGGGTGCAGCCGCCCGAGCACCCCCGGGATCTGCCGGTTGGTCGTCAGTGAGTAGGCCAGCCGTGACAGCCCCAGCATGGCGGCGTTGCACGCCAGCACGAGCGTCACCGTCGCCAGGGCGGCCGTCGCGTACACGAAGACGTCCGACAGCCGCGGCGGCTCGAATCGCTCGACGACCGCGATCACCGGCGCGTCGAGCGCCTCGCCGCGCAGCGGCCCGGCGCCCGGCGTCACCGGCAGCGCGGCGACCGCCACGAGCGAGATGCCGACGTAGATCACGACGACCGATGCGGTGGCGCTCGCGAGCAGCCGCTTGAGCCCGCGCCGGCCGACCGACACCTCGCCGGCCAGGCCCGACGCCGACTCGAGGCTCGTGAACGCGACGGTCGAGACCGTCAGCGCGAACAGCACGTCCTCCCAGCGCGGGCTCGTGCCGAGCTCGATCGAGCTCAGCAGCCCGTCGAGATCGACGACGAGCGCGATGCCGAAGACGATGACGAGCAGCTGCAGCGCGATGTCGGCGAGCACCAGCGCGGCAAGCCGCTCGCGGGTGAATTCGCTGAAGCCGCGGATGTTGCGCGCCGCGACGTAGCCGACGATCGCGACCGCGATCGCCAGCTCGGGCAGCCCCTCGCCGAGCGGCGCCCAGAACGCCGCCAGGTAGTTGACGGCCACGAACGCCGTGACCGCGATGAGGATGAGGAAGTCCAGCAGCACCGCCCAGCCGGCGATGAAGCTCACGAGCTCGTTGAACGCGTAGCGCGCGAACACCGGCGATCCCGCGCGCTCCTGGTGCAGCGACGCCCCCTCCACGTACGTCATCGCCGTCAGCGCGAAGAACACGGCGGCGCCCAGGAAGACGAGCGGCGTCAGCCCCAGCGCGTTCTCGGCGACGACGCCGAGCGAGAAGTAGACCGCGCTGGCGAGCGACGTCCAGACGATCGCGAACAGCGCCGGTGAGCCGAGGCCGCGGCGCACCGCTACAGGCCCCGCAGGGTGAAGTACAGGCGGCCCGCGCCGGCGGCGACGAACAGGATGCCGAGCACCGTGCCGAGCGCGAACGCGCCGCCGCCCGCGCCGAGCGTGCGCACGAGCATCACAAGGCCGATCACCACCATGGCCGCCGACAGCACGAGCGTGGCGCCGCGATGCACGCCGCGCCCGTCAGGCATCGGCCGGCTCGGACTCGATGATCACGCGGCACGGGCGCTCCGACAGCACGGTCTCGAGCGTCTTGCCGAAGATCGTCGTGCCGGTGCGCGGCGGCAGCGGCAGGACGATCGCGTGCGCGCGCATCTCGCGCGCCTCCTGCACGATCAGCCGGCCGGTCTGGCCGGGGCGCACGCGCTCGACGTGCCCGCTGACGCGCTGTCCGCCCTGGAGGCGCGCCTGCTCGATGACGGCGCGGGCGGCGAGCTCCTCGTCGGGCAGCGCGGCGTCCAGCGGCGACGCCTGCGGCACCGTCAGGGTCACGAGCACGTGGATCCCGCGGCGCTTCGGACCCGCCAGCCTGCGCGCCGTCGCGATCGTCTGCGGCGAGTAGTGGCGCGCGTCGAGCGCGACGAGCACGGACTCGTACTCCGCCTCCGTCAGCGTGACGGGCTGTGGCTGGGCGACCTCGTACGTCGAGACGAGGTCGAGCCCCTGGCGGCGGCGGGACGCGACGTAGCCGCTGATCCCGAGCACCATCCAGGCGCCGCCGGCGGCAGCGACCTGCAGGT
>DATMJM010000349.1:0-3214 GCA_035553935.1 Solirubrobacteraceae bacterium | reverse complement strand
ACCCCACGCTGACCGGCGGCCCGGTGCCACCCTGGAGCGCGTCGGCCGACTCCCAGACGCGCTCGCCGTCGAAGCCCTTGTGGTCCTCGGCGAGGCCGCGGCAGAACCCGACCAGCGTCTGCGGCGCGTCGTCGGCCTCCGTGTAGACGTTCGATGCGTCGAGGATGACGCCGGTGAGCTGCACGTCGTAGGCGACCTGGCCGTCGTTCCACGGATGGGGAACCGGCGTGATGCGCAGGATGACGTCCCCGAAGCGCGATTCGATGTCGACGTACCTCATGGCCGCGCAATGTAGACGATCGCCCCGGCTGGACACCGCTGGCTCGCCGCCGCGCCGGGCTGGCGTCAGCGAAACATCTCGTCGGCGATGTCGCCGGCCTCCCGCCGGTTGTCCGGGCCGCCCGCGGGCTTGAAGCGCGTCCCGATCGTCACCAGCAGGTGCAGCACGCCGAGGACGATGAAGAACGCCGTGGGCGCGCTCTCGTCGGTGAAGGCGAAGAGAAACGGCGCCGCGATCAGCACCGCCGCGAGCGCGTAGTCGAGCAGCAGGTGGATGGAGACGGGCACCGAGTCGACCAGGGACGTCGGTCCGTCGCTGCTGGCGGCCAGGGCGATCACGATGACGCCCGCGACGATCGACACCGCGACGGCCGCGCTCGCCTCGAAGCTCAGCAGGAAGGGAGCCGCGATCAGCAGCACGCCGGCCGCGTACTCGATCGCGCCGTGCAGGAAGTGCGGGATCGGGCCCTGACGCAGCATCGTTGTCCGGACACTACCCGCGCTCAGTGAAAGAGACGCTGAAGCCTGAGCAGCACCCGGGGGTCCCCCGACGGGCGCATCCGCCCGCGCAGCACCATCCAGTGCGGCCGGGCGCGCTCGGACACCAGCTCGCCGAAGTCGTCGTAGCGCAGCCTCAGCCGCACGGTCGGCTTCGCGAGCCGGCCCTGGATGGCGGTCTTGCGGTCGCCCTCGATGAGCAGGTACCACGGCTCCATGTCCGGGAACTCCCATTGGATCGTCGTGCCGCGGGGCACCTCGTGGCCGCGCACGTTGCGGGCGAGCAGGTCGAAGAAGATCCGCACCGTCTGCGCGTCTCGCCCGATCGGGCCGTTGCCCTCGCCGAGCAGCCCGGCGCGCAGCAGCGCCAGCGCGCGCCGGCCGCGCTCGCGCGGCGAGACGTCCATCGGGAACGGGAAGTGGGCGATGTCGTCCAGCGGCAGCCCGATCGCCCGCAGCCGCGCCTCGTTGGCGCGCGCGCCCTCCTCGTAGATGTCCTCCAGCGTGTAGCCGAAGCACGTCGTGTAGCTCTCGTCCCAGTTCGGCGGGATCGACACGCTGAGCGTGTACTGCAGGACCTCGCGGATGAGGTCGACGATCGCATCCTGGGTGCCCTGCGGATCGGTGCGATAGAGGTCCGCCAGCAGCTTGACGCCGAAGGCGATGTGACGCTGCTCGTCGACGGCGACGTTGCGCAGGCCCTCGCGGAAGCCGGGCAGCAGGTCAAGGCGCTCCAGCGACGTCTCGATGATGTGCTGGCCCGGCTGGGCGAGCGTGCCCTCGACGACGATGTGGTACATCGTGATCGCCTTGGCGAGCATGCGCGGCGAGCGGTCCCTGCGCAGCTCGTCGGCCATCCGGTCCAGTCGCCCGAACGTCCTGCGGTGCCCCCAGTTCAGCTCTGACTGCGTCGCGCGCAGCCCGCCGCCGAGCGTGCCGTCGCCGACGCCGACGACCTCGTGCATGAAGCGGTGGAAGAACACGGCGTGGCGCGCCTCGTCGACCTGCTGGGTGGCCAGAAAGTACTTCTGCTCCTCCAGCGGCGCGGCGTCGATGTACGGCGAGAGGTTGTCGGCGACCGAGTCCTCCCCGTGGAGGAACAGCGTGTAGAACCACAGCGCCCCGCGCCGCTGCTCGGGCGTCATCCGCTCGTGCCAGTCGACGCGGTCCTGCGTGAAGTCGATCGCGGTCGCCGACCAGTTGCCGCGCTCCCAGCGGGCGTACAGATCGGCGTAGTCGATCTGCTCCGTCGCGGCGGGCACGGTCACGGCCATGGACGACCTCCTGTCTTGAAGCGATCCGCTACTGGCTGGTTGGCCAGGACCGTACCGCAGCGCCGCCGCGCCGGTGTCAGCTGCCCGGCGGGCGGTAGTCGACCGAGCGCTGCGCCGCCGCGTCGACCTCCTCGGGGGTGAGCAGGACGGTCGTCTTCACGCCCGCCGCACCCGACGCGTTGACCGTGAGTGCGACCGCCGCCGCCGCCTCGTTGTCGGGCAGGTCTGCGACCACGTAGGCATCGCGCTCGCCAAAGGCGAAGTGGAAGCTCTCGAGCTTGCCGCCGACGCTCTCGGCGACATGTGCGACCGCCTCTCGGCGGCTGCTGCCGCCCGCGCTCTGGACGCCCTTGACGCCCTCCGGCGTATACATGGCCTCGAACAGGTACTTCGGCATGACACCCTCCTCGCTCGCCTTGCACCGAAGCGTTGCACCGCAAGGCGGCGTGGGCAACCGCGGCGGGTCGCGCCGCCGGTTCTAGCCTCAGGCGATGCCCGAGACCGAGGTCGTCCTCGTGCTGTGCGCGGCCGCGCTCGTCGCCGGCTGGGTCGACGCCGTGGTCGGCGGCGGGGGGCTCGTCCAGATCCCGGCGCTGCTCGTGCTGCTCCCGGGCGCCGCTCCGGCGCAGGTGCTCGCGACGAACAAGCTGTCGAGCGTGTTCGGCACGGCGGTCGCCGCGTGGGTCTACGTGCGGCGCGTGCGTC
Organism: Solirubrobacteraceae bacterium; assembly: GCA_035553935.1. Taxonomy (GTDB): domain Bacteria; phylum Actinomycetota; class Thermoleophilia; order Solirubrobacterales; family Solirubrobacteraceae; genus CADCVQ01. The sequence goes on along the minus strand of DATMJM010000349.1, from coordinate 458 downwards.
CGGACCTGCGGACGGCGCTGCCGATGGCGGCCGCGGCCGTCGCGGGCTCCGCGGCGGGAGCGGCGTGCGCATCTCTGCTGCCTGCGTCCGTGTTCCGGCCACTCGTGCTCGTGCTGCTCGTCGTCGTCGCGACCTACGTCCTGCGCCGCCCGCGCCTCGGCGACATGCAGGCGCTGCGCCTCGGCGGGGCGCGGCACCTCGCCGCCGCGCTCGGCGCCGCGCTCGCGATCGGGTTCTACGACGGCATCTTCGGACCCGGCACCGGCTCGTTCCTCGTCTTCGCGCTCGTGGCGCTCATGGGCTACTCGTTCCTGCAGGCGTCCGCGAAGGCGCGGATCGTCAACCTCGCGACGAACCTGGGCGCGCTCGCCGTCTTCGTGCCGCAGGGTGCGCCGCTCTACGGCCTGGGCCTGGCGATGGCCGCCTGCAACGTGCTGGGCGGTCGCCTGGGCGCGGTC
>DATMJM010000348.1:0-4922 GCA_035553935.1 Solirubrobacteraceae bacterium | reverse complement strand
GGCCCCGCCGACGTGCCGCCGCGCCTGGACGTGCGCCCGCGACGGGGACCTCGTGCGCGTCGGCATCGACGGCCGCACATGGGCGTTCGGCGAGCAGCCGCCGGGGCCGCGGCGGCACGTCGGCGGGGCCGCAGCGGCGCTCGAGGCACCGATGCCGGGCAGCGTCCTCGCCGTGCGCGTGCGCGACGGCGATGGCATCCGCGCCGGTGACGTGCTGCTCGTGCTCGAGTCGATGAAGATGGAGCTCGAGGTCGTCGCGCCATACGACGGCACGGTGCAGCGGCTGGCGGTGGCGGCGGGCGACCGCGTCAGCGGCGGCCAGGTGCTCGTGGCGATCGCGGCGGACGCCGGATGAGCGTCGTCCTGGAGAGCGCGGCGCGGCCGCGCAGCGAAGCGTTCGCGGCCAACTCGGCGGCGCATGAGGCGCTCGTCGCCGACCTTCGCGCGCAGCTGCGGCGCGTCCGCGCCGGCGGCGGGCGGCGCGCCCAGCAGCGCCACGTCGCGCGCGGAAAGCTCCTGCCGCGCGATCGCGTCGAGCGCCTGATCGACCGCGGCTCGCCGCTGCTCGAGCTCGCGCCGCTCGCGGCGCACGGGCTCTACGACGACGCGGCGCCGGGTGCCGGGATCATCGCCGCGATCGGCCGCGTGTCCGGCCGCGAGTGCGTCATCGCGGCCAACGACGCCACCGTCAAGGGCGGCGCGTACTTCCCGATGACGGTCAAGAAGCACCTGCGCGCGCAGGAGGTCGCGCTGCGCAACCGGCTGCCGTGCATCTACCTCGTCGACTCCGGCGGCGCGTTCCTGCCGATGCAGGACGAGATCTTCCCCGACCGCGAGCACTTCGGCCGCATCTTCTTCAACCAGGCGAACCTCTCGGCCGCGGGAATCGCCCAGATCGCGGCGGTCATGGGCTCCTGCACGGCAGGCGGCGCCTACGTACCGGCGATGAGCGACGAGACGGTCATCGTCCGCGAGCAGGCGACGATCTTCCTCGGCGGCCCGCCGCTCGTGAAGGCGGCCACCGGCGAGGACGTCAGCGCCGAGGAGCTCGGCGGCGCGGAGCTGCACGCGCGCCGCTCGGGCGTCACCGATCACCTCGCCGGCGACGACCTCGAGGCGCTGCAGATCGTGCGCTCGATCGTCGCGACGCTCGGACCGCGCTGCGATCCGCCGTGGGAGCGCGTGGCGAGCGAGCCGCCCGCCGTCGACCCGCAGACGCTCTACGGCGTCGTGCCGGTCGACCCGCGCGCCGTGTACGACCCGCGCGAGATCATCGCCCGGCTCGTCGACGGCAGCCGCTTCCACGAGTTCAAGGCGCTCTACGCGACGACGCTCGTGTGCGGCTTCGCGCACGTGCACGGCCATCCGGTGGGGATCCTCGCCAACCACGGCGTGCTGTTCTCGGAGTCTGCACGCAAGGCCGCGCACTTCGTCGAGCTGTGCGACCAGCGCGGCATCCCGCTGCTGTTCTTGCAGAACATCACGGGCTTCATGGTCGGTCGCGAGGCCGAGGCGGCGGGGATCGCGCGCGACGGCGCGAAGATGGTGGCCGCCGTGTCGTGTGCCCGCGTTCCGAAGCTCACCGTGCTCGTCGGCGGCTCCCACGGCGCGGGCAACTACGGCATGTGCGGCCGCGCCTACGACCCGCGCTTCCTGTGGATGTGGCCCAACGCGCGGATCTCGGTGATGGGCGGCGAGCAGGCGGCGACCGTGCTGAGCTCGGTCGCCTCGGACCGCGCCCCCGCGCAGGTGCAGGCACTGCGCGAGCGCACGCGTGCGCAGTACGAGACGCAGGGGCATCCGTACTACGCCAGCGCGCGCCTGTGGGACGACGGGATCATCGACCCGCTCGCCACGCGCGACGTCGTGGGCCTTGCGCTGTCGGCCTGCGTGAACGCGCCGCTCGCCGAGCCCGCGCGGCCGGTCTTCAGGATGTAGCGCGGGCGAGGACGACCATGAGCCAGCTCGACACGGCGTCGGCGACCGCGGCGAGGTCGGACTTCAGCCCATGGTCGCCGCCGACCACGACGACCGAGCGCCGCTCCGCCGGCTCGGGCATCCCGAAGCGGTCGCCGGCGCCCTGCACGACGAGCACCGAGACGCCCGCGCCGTCGAGCTCCTCCTGCCGGCTGGCCCCCGAGGGCGCGACGAGCGGGAACGCGAGGCACAGCACACCGATCGATCCGGTCGCCGCCGCCGTGCGACACGCGACGCGCGCGCCCGACGAGCGCCCGCCGGTGATGAGCGGCAGCCCGCGCAACGCGCCGGCGGCCAGCTGCTCGCAGATCGCGACCCACGCCGTGTCGAGCACCGGGGGACGCGGCGCCGAGCGGCGGCCGGCCACACGGTAGGGCTGCTCGACAAGCGCGACGCTGACGCCGGACCCGACAGCGGCGCGCGTCGCCGCGACGAGGTCCGGCGCTGCGATGCCGCCGCCCGCGCCGTGGCCGAGCACGAGCGCCGCGCGCGGCTCGGCGGCAGGCTGCAGGTGCGCCCGCGCGAGGCCGTGCGGCGTCTCGAGCTCGAGCGTGCTCAAGCCTCGCCGGCCCGTAGCCTCATGTCGACCCCCGACTGCGGGCACTCCTCGCAGCGCATCTCCAACCAGCGGACGTTCGCGACGGCCTCCTGCGGCGTGATGTCCTCGCCGTGCAGCGAAACCTCGAGGAAGCGGTCGCAGACCGTCACCGAGGGCCGGCCGAGGCGCTGCGAGAGCGGGCCCGGCTCGGACTCGACGAGGAGCCGGGCGTCGAGCTGCGAGAGCTCCGCGGCGCGTTGCTCGAACGCCGCCGGATCGTCGAGGCAGACGACGACGGCTGGGTGATGGCCCCGCAGGGGCCGCAGCGCGGCGATCCCGCGCAGGTGGGCGACGGTTGCTGTCATGGGCTTCATCTTCTCCGACTTCCGCGCGCGCTAACGCGGCCCTACCGTGCGCCGATGGACCGCGGTCGGGCGCGGCGTGGACGGGCGAGGTGGCGCAGAGCGACGGCAGCGATGCGGGCGCCGGCGGCCATGCGGCGCCCGCCGACCTCGTGGACGGCAACGTCCGCGCGTGGCTGACCTGACGTCCGCTCGTCACGACGGATCGAGCTGTGCGGAGCCTCCGGCGTCCGCGAGCCGGCGCTGCTCGGGCAGCTGGCTGGACAACGACCGCAGATCGAACTCCGGCTCCTGGCCCAGCTCGCGGCGGAGGCGCTGCGCGAAGTTGTCGTAGCGCCGTTTGGCATCGCTGCGCAGACCCTGGCCGAGCAGCGCCTGGACGAGCTCGCGGTGCACGCCGCTGTCCAGCGGCTCGAGCTCGGCCAGCCGCTGCAGGTGGCGCGTGGCGTCGACGCTGTCGCCGCGCTCGCGCGCCAGCGCCGTCAGGACTCGAAGCGCGTACGAGGCCATGCCCGCGAGGCGGTTGCGCTCGTCGCCGACCCACTCGGCATACGGCTCGTCGGCCAGCAGCGCGCCGCGGTACAGCGCCGTGGCACGCTTGAGATGCCGGTCCGCGGCCTCGGCGTCGAGGCGCAACATCGCCGCCTGCCCCTCCTCGATCGCCCGCTCGAACTCGTCGACGTCGATCCAGATGCGGTCACGGTCCAGTGCGTAGCCGCTTCCGCGGAAGGCCACGAAGGCCGACGCCTCGTGCGCAACCCGACGGGGCTCCAGCTTCGCCCGCAGGCGATGGATCGCATACCGCGTGTTGCTCACCGCGCGCCGGCCGGCGCCGGGCCAGATCGCCTCCGCGATCTCCTCGACGGTGACGACGCGCGCCCGCTCGCAGACGAGGTACTTCAGGATCTGGCCGGGGCGCTGGCTCAGCCAGTCGTCGGCGAACGAATCCTCGACGGACTGCACCTCGGTGCGCCCGAGCACCCGGATGCGCAGCTCGGGCTCGGTCTGCCAACGCTCCTCCGAGCGTCGCCGGCGGTCGCCGCGCCAGCCCTGGCGCAGGTGGACGATCGCGCCCTTTCGCCCCGGCATCGGTGACGCCGTGATCCACAGCGCGCCGGGGGAGACTCCGCCCGGTGCGTCGACGCGCATCTCCGGCGTCGGCGTGCTGGAGGCCGCCGTGCGCGCCACGAGGCACCGTCGTTCGCAGGGTCCGCCTCGCACCCGGCAGGAGAACAGCTGCGCACACGCCGAAACATCATCCGTCCCCAGTCCGGGTACGAGGCCTTTCGCCGGCGCATTGAACCTGAGGATGGCTCCGCCCTCGTCGAGGGCGATCACCCCGTAGGGCAGCGCGTCGAGCAACTCGTCGGCGGTCGGGCTTGGGTGTGCGGGGTCCATGCGGGGCTGAGTGCGCGTGAACCTGGTCGAAGGACCAGAACAAGGCAGGGAGGGCTTCGGAACGCATCCGAAGCGGGCATAAAATCGTAATCTAACCGAGAATCAAATTCTCGCCTAACGGGCGGCTCTTACGCTGGCAGCGTCAAGGAATCCATGTGGGCGCCGAAGGCGCGCTCGCAGGTGTCGATGTCGGGCTGAGCGTCCGTCGCAGGGCGCCGCAGGGGCAAAGAAGGAGATCATCGCGATGGAGCAGAGCGCCGACAGCAGCGAGAGGGTGCATGCCGCCGGCCGCAGGTCGGCGGATGCGACGTCCGGTGCGCGTGAGGTCCACAGGGAGCATGAGGTTGCGGCAGGCGCCGTAGCCGCGCTCGAGCCCGACGCGCGCGAGCAGGAACTGCGCGCGCACGGGGAGGCGGGCCCCGCTGGTGCCGACGACGGCGGCGACGGACGGCGTGGCTCCGTGGCGCCGCGGCTCAGCCGGCGCATCTTCGCCGACCGGTCGCCGCAGCTGGGGTTCGCGCCGCTGCGCCCGCACCTGACTGCCGGCGCGGTGGGCGTGGCGGCGATGGAGCGGGTCCTCGGTGCCGGACGATCGTGGCGCATCGCCACGTTTCCGTCCGGCTGGCACCTGCTGAGCGGAGCGCGGT
>DATMJM010000347.1:0-7199 GCA_035553935.1 Solirubrobacteraceae bacterium | reverse complement strand
TCCCTGCACCTCCCTGTCGATGAGCTGGCGAGCCGGCGAGATCGCCCGCGGGTGCGACAGATCGCCCCGCGGGGACCCCGTCATCGAGCCCTACGCAGCGAGGGGCGAGACGGTTCAGCCGCCGATCTGCGACATCGTCCGATCGGGCTGGCGGAAGCCCGGATCGTTGACGTGGTGCTTGAGCTCCTTGCGCCAGACCGCGTCGCGGACGACCTCGCGCAGCTCGTCGTCGGACGCGCCGGTGCGCAGCGGCGTGCGCAGGTCGGTCTCGTGCAGGCTGAACAGGCAGGTGCGCAGCTTGCCCTCGGCCGTCAGGCGGATGCGGTCGCAGTCGCCGCAGAACGGCTCGGACAGCGGGTTGATGAAGCCGATCTTGCCCTTGCCATCGGCGAAGCGGTACACCCGCGCGGTGGCGCTGGGCTCGCGCGGCTCGGCCTCGAGCGGATAGACCTCGTCGATCGCGTCGCGGATCTCGTCGCCGGTCAGCACGAGGCTCGGGTCCCAGGCGTGATCGGCGTCCAGCGGCATGAACTCGATGAAGCGCACCTCGTACGGATGGGTGCGCGCGAACTCGGCCATCGGCAGGATCTCCGTCTCGGTGAAGCCGCGCATGCCGACCGCGTTGATCTTGATCGGATGCGCCTCGGGGAAGCTCGCCAGCACCTCCAGGCCGCGCAGCACGCGCGGCAGCGCGTCGCGCCGGGTCATCTCGAAGAAGCGGTCGCGCTGCAGCGAGTCCAGCGAGACGTTGAAGCGGTTGATGCCGGCCTCGACGAGCGCGGCAGCGTCGCGCTCTAGCAGGAAGCCGTTCGTCGTGACGCTGAGGTCGCGCACGCCCGGGACCGCCGCGAGCAGCGCGGCGAGGCGCGGGAACTCGCGCCGCACGAGCGGCTCGCCGCCGGTCAGGCGCACGTCGTGGACGCCCATCGACGCGAGCAGGCCGACGAGACGCTCGATCTCCTCGAAGCTCAGGACCTCGTCGCGCTCGAGCCACGGCAGGCCCTCCGCCGGCATGCAGTACTGGCAGCGGAAGTTGCAGCGGTCGGTGACCGAGACCCGCACGTCGCGGATCAGCCGGCCGTGTCCGTCGCGCAGCGGCTCAACGTTGCTCATCACGCCTCCAGGTACCCGATCGTCCGCCGCTCTTGCTCAGCAGCTCGACGCGCTCGACGACGACGCCGCGCTCGATGCCCTTGACCATGTCGTAGACGCACAGCGCTCCCGCGGCGCAGCCGACCATCGCCTCCATCTCGACGCCGGTGCGGGCGTGAACGCGCGCCGTCGTCGTGATGGTCACGGTGCCGGCGCCGGCATCGACGTCGATGTCCACGTCGATGCCGTCCAGCGGCAGGCTGTGACACAGCGGGATCCACTCGTCGGTGCGCTTCGCCGCCTGGATCGCCGCCAGCCGCGCCGTCCCGACCACGTCGCCCTTCGGCGCGTCGCCCGCCATCACGGCGGCCGCCGTGGCGGGCGTCATGCGCACGACCGCCCGCGCGCTCGCCACGCGATCGGTCGTGGGCTTGGCGCCCACGTCGACCATCCGGGCGCGCGCGTCCTCGTCGAGATGGGTCAGAAGTTCGCCGTTCATGATGTCGCTGCCGGGGCGGGAGTCGTACCTGTCCCCGTCCCCTTCTCACCGTAGCGCAGAGCACCGGCGGGCCTGCGATCAGCCGGATCTGCGATTGGTACGTTAGGAATGGGGCGATAACCCAAGGGAGCTACGCGACAGGAGGACGACCGATGCCCGAGATGGCCGAGAGCCCGCAGAAGAGCGACAGCACCGAGCCGCTGGTGTGCCTGTTCCCGGGCTGCGAGAACCCCGCCGTCCCGCCGCCCAACAAGACCGACAACCCGATGCGCCAGGGCCCGCCGCCGCGCTACTGCGAGCTCGAGGAGCACAACGCGGCCTCGGCTCACATCGAGCGCCAGCGCCTGGAGAGGGAAGCGGAGGCTGCCGGAAGCTAGTCCCGGCGCGGCGCGGTCGCCGCGTCAGCTCCACCGCGTCCCCCTGTGGACGAAGCGCTCGGCCGGGACGCCGCCACCGCGCGCGAGCATCGCGCGCGTCGCGTCGGGCATCGTGATGAAGTGCTTCAGCGTGTCGGCCGACGCCGTGCGTAGCTCCGGTCGCAGCGTGTTGACGTACCACAGGCCCGAGATCGGGGTGCCCCGCACGTCGAGCTCGACGAGCGCCCCGCGCTCGAGCTCGTCGCGCACCGTGTGCGCGATCGCGAGCGTGACGCCGCGACCCGACGCCACCTGCGCGATCGCCGCCGCGAAGTTCGGGTAGCTGCGCGTGCGGCGCGGCGCGATCGACTGCCGGGCGAGGAAGGCGCCGGTGTCCGTCGACCGCTCGTTCTCGTGCGGCCCGAGCAGCCACGGCGTGCTGACGAGCGCGGCCGGCGCCAGGCCCTTGGAGGACGACAGCGTGTGCCCGGGCGCCGCGACAACGATCAGCCCGTAGCGCAGGAACGGCTCGGAGACGAGCGCCGGCACGTCGTGGCGCTCGGTCACCGGCGGACCGAGCGTGATGTCGGCCGCGCGGTCGACGAGCAGCGCGGCGTGCTCCTCTCGCGGCGCGACGCGCAGGTCGACCTCGATCTCCGGGTGGCGGTGGGCGAAGACGCTGAGCAGCGGCCCTGCGGCGAACTCGGCGAACGGGGGCGTCGCCGCGACGCGCAGCGTCGTCGTCTCGGTGCGCGGCTCGCGCATCTGGCGGCGCGTCTCGTCGGCGATCTCGAGGATCTCGCTGGCGGCGCTGGCCAGCCGCCGCCCGCCCGGCGTCAGCTCGATGACGCCGCCCGATCGCACATACAGCTTGTCGCCCAGCTCGCGCCGCAGCGCGCCGACCGCGCCGGACACCGCCGGCTCGGACACCTCGAGGGCGTGAGCGGCCGCCTTGACGGAGCCCAATCTGGCCACCGTCATGAACGAGCGTAGCTGCGAAAGGGTCAATTAAGCGATCGCTTCATCGCGTTTGCATTGGGGATCGTAGCGTGCATAGGATCGGAGTCGGACCACTTTCGGAGGAGAGGAGCGTCACACCTTGGCAATGCAGACCCCAGCGCCCTGCGACTACTCGCGGGCAACGAGCGTCGACGACGCGATAGCGCAGCTACAGGCGCTAGGCGGGAACGCTCGGCTCCTGGCCGGCGGCTACAGCCTGATACCGATGATGAAGCTGCGTCTCGCGAATCCGGGCCACGTGATCGACATCAACCCGCTCGAGCCGGAGCTGAGCTACATTCGCCAGGAGGGCAACGAGATCCGCATCGGAGCGCTGACGCGCCACGTGATGATGCTCGAGTCCGACCTCCTCTCCCAGGTGTTCCCGGACATCTTCCGCGAGGCCGAGGCGGTGCTCGCCGACCCGGTCGTCCGCAACCGCGGCACGATGGGCGGCTCGCTGTGCCAGTCCGATCCCGCCGAGGACCTCTCCGGCGTGGTGGTCGCGCTCAAGGGCAAGGCCGTCCTGCGCGGGACCGGCGGCTCCGAGCGGGTCGTCGAGATGGACGAGTTCCACATCGGGCCGTACATGACGGCCGTCCAGCCAACCGAGATCATGACCGAGGTCCGCTTCCCGATCCGTTCCGGCTTCGGCGGCGCGCACGAGAAGGTCGAGCGGCGCGCGGGCGACTTCGCGATCGTCGCGGCGTCCGCAGCGCTGAGCATCGAGGGCGGCGTCATCAAGGAGGCCGGTCTGGCGTGCAGCGCGGTCGGCCCCACGACGATGCACATCAAGCGCGCAGAGGAGGCGCTCGTCGGCCAGGCGCCGTCCGAGCAGCTCTTCCAGCAGGCCGGCCAGATCGCCTCTGCCGACGTGTCGCCCAACAGCGACGGCCGCGGCCCCGCCGACTACAAGCGCGCCGTCGCCGGCGTACTGAGCCAACGTGCCCTCAGCCGCGCCGCGGCCACGGCCCTGCGCAGCTAAGGAGGTATTCGATGCTCGTATCCATCAACATCAACGGGCAGACGTACTCGCACGACGTCGAGCCGCGTCTGCTCCTGGTCCACTTCATCCGCGAGTACGCGGAGCTGCACGGCACCCACTGGGGCTGTGACACGTCTAACTGCGGCATCTGCATCGTCCTCATGGACGACCCGCACAGTTCACAGCCGCCCTATCCGGTCAAGTCGTGCACGATGCTCGCGGCGATGGCCCAGGGCTACGACATCACGACCGTCGAGGGGATGCCCAAGCCGGACGGCACGCTGGATCCCATCCAGATGGGATTCCACGAGATGCACGCCCTGCAGTGCGGCTTCTGCACCCCCGGCATGATGGCCACGGGACGCTGGCTGATCGAGAGGCATCCGAACCCGACCCAGATGACCGACCACGAGATCCGCGACGGGATCTCGGGCAACCTGTGCCGGTGCACGGGCTACGACAACATCATCAAGGCGATCCGGTGGGCAGCGGCCTACATCGAGGAGCACCCAGAGTCCGCCAGGACAGCGAGGTAATACATGGCAACCGTTGAGACCGGCCCCGGCCGGCACCCCGACTACTACGGGCACATCACGGGCGACAAGTTCGGCAAGGTCGCCGACGCGCCGATCGGCTTCGGCCATATGAAGCGCAAGGAGGACGCGCGCTTCATCCGCGGCCTCGGCGACTACATGGACGACGTCCGGCTGCCGGGCATGCTGCACGGCGCGATCCTGCGCTCGCCGTACGCCCACGCGCGGATCGAGTCGATCGACACATCAGCTGCGCTCGCGCATCCGAAGGTCGCCGCGGTCGTCATCGCGAAGGACCTCGAGACGCTGGGCCTGGCCTGGATGCCGACGATCTCCTATGACACGCAGGCCGTGCTGGCGGGCGACAAGGTCCGCTTCCACCTGCAGGAGGTGGCGTTCGTCATCGCGACCGACGCCTACGCGGCGCAGGACGCCCTGCAGCTGATCGACGTCGACTACGACGTGCTGCCGGCGATCGTCAACTGCCGCAAGGCGCTCGATCCGGACGCGCCGCTGATTCGCGACGACAAGGTCGGTCAGACCGACAACCTCGCCAGCCCGCTGTGGGAGGCCGGCGACAAGGCCAACTGCGACCGCGTGTTCGCCGAGGCGGACGTCATCGCCAAGCGGACGATCCTCGACCCGCGCTCGCATCCGTGCCCGATGGAGACGTGCGGGATGGTCGCCGACATGAACCCGGCGACGGGTCAGCTGAACATCTACAACGGCAATCAGGCGCCGCATGCGCACCGCACGGTGTACGCGCAGGTGGCGGGTCTGCCCGAGCAGAACATCCGCATCCTGTGCAACGACATCGGCGGCGGGTTCGGCAACAAGGTGCCGGTCTATCCGGGCTATGTGTGCGCGATCGCCGGTTCGATCGTCGCGGGCGCGCCGGTGAAGTGGATCGAGGACCGCTCGGAGAACCTCGCCTCGACGGGCTTCGCTCGCGACTACCTCATGTACAGCGAGATGTGCTCGAAGAACGGCAAGATCACCGGGCTGCGGGTCGACACGATCGCCGACCACGGCGCGTTTGACTCGACCGCGCAGGCGACGAAGTTCCCGGCCGGGTTCTTCCACATCGTGACGGGCTCGTATGACCTGCAGGGCGCCCACGTCCAGGTCAAGGCCGTCTACACCAACAAGGCCCCGGGCGGCGTCGCCTACCGGTGCTCGTTCCGCATCACCGAGGCCGTCTACCTCGTCGAGCGGATGGTCGACGCGCTGGCGATGGAGATGAACGTCGACCCGATCGAGCTGCGGATGCGCAGCTTCATCAGATCCGACCAGTTCCCCTACGAAACGCAGACCGGCTGGGTCTACGACTCGGGCAACTACCACAAGGCCATGCAGCTCGCGATGGAGATGGCCGACTACGAGGGGCTGCGAAGAGAGCAACAGGAGAAGCTCGCCCGAGGGGAGATGATGGGCATCGGGGTGTCCTTCTTCACCGAAGGGGTCGGCGCGGGGCCGCGCCGGCACATGGACATCCTCGGGCTGGCGATGAACGACGGCGCCGAGCTGCGCGTCCATCCGTCGGGCAAGGCGGTGGTGTCGCTGTCTGCGCAGACGCAGGGCCAGGGCCACGAGACGACGTTCGCGCAGATCGTCGCCGAGGAGCTGGGCATCTCGCCGAACGAGATCATGGTGCGCCACGGCGACACCGACAAGACGCCGTACGGCCTGGGCACGTACGGCAGCCGCTCCACCCCGGTCTCCGGCGGCGCGGTGGCGGTCGTGTCGCGCAAGGTGCGCGACAAGGCCCGCCAGTTCGCGGCGCTGATGCTCGAGACCCGCGCCGAGGACCTGGCGTGGGAGAAGGGCCGCTGGTATGTGCGAGGCGACCCGGAGCGCGGCGCGACGATCGAGTCGATCGCCGAGTACGCCTACAGCGCCTCGAACCTCCCCGAGGGGCTCGAGGGCGGGCTGGACGCCAACGCCGTGTACGACCCGCCGAACCTGACGTACCCGTTCGGCGCGTACATCTCGGTCGTCGACGTCGACCCGGGCACCGGCAAGGTCCACATGCGCCGGATCGTCGCGGTCGACGACTGTGGCGTGCGGATCAACCCGATGGTCGTCGAGGGCCAGATCCACGGCGGTCTCGTCGAGGGCATCGGCCAGGCGCTCATGGAGATCATCTCGTTCGACGAGCAGGGCAACTGCCTCAACGCGTCGTTCATGGACTACCTCCTGCCGACGGCGCTGGAGTGCCCGGAGCACGGCTTCGAGCTCGGCGAGACGGTCACGCCGTGCCCGCACCACCCGATCGGCGCCAAGGGCGTCGGCGAGAGCCCGTGCGTCGGGTCCCCGCCGTGCATCGCAAACGCCGTCATCGACGCCCTGCACAAGGCGAAGGGGATCACGCACATGGACATCCCGTGCTTCCCCGCGCGCGTGTGGGCGGCGATGAACGGAAACGCCCAGCCACCACAGTGAGAACGGACGCGCTGGCGCGGCGAGCTGAGGAGCTCGCCGCGCAGGGCGCGGCCTTCGCGACCGCGACCGTCGTCCGGGCCCAGCGCCCGACGAGCGCGCATGCCGGAGACGTCGCCCTGATCACGAGCGATGGCAACATCGAGGGCTTCGTCGGCGGCATCTGCGCCGAGCACAGCGTCCGGCTCTTCGCATGGACCGCGATGAAGTCGGGCAAACCCCTGCTGTTGCGGATCCTTCCCGAGGTGGGTGATGAGATGCGCGAGAAGCTGGGCCAGCAGGAGGAGGGCGCGGTC
>DATMJM010000346.1:0-3944 GCA_035553935.1 Solirubrobacteraceae bacterium | reverse complement strand
GAGCCCGACCGCGGCGACGACCATCGGGCCGAGCAGGTCCGACACGTACGAGCCGTTGACGGGAACCTGCCCGAACCACAGCAGCGCGATCGTCACGAGCACGAGACCGGCGAGGAGCACCTTCTTGAAGCCGAGCTTCGTGACGAGCACCGACGCGACGCCCGCCGACGCGATGATCGCGAGCGCCAGCGGCAGGTATGACAGGCCCGCCTTCAGCGCGCTGTAGCCGAGCACCTCCTGCATGTAGCGCGACAGGAAGAAGAACATCGCAAACAGCGCCGCACCGACGAGCAGGCCGACGATGTTCGCGCCGGTGAGCGTGCGCAGCCGGAAGATCGAGAACGGCATCAGCGGGTCGCGCGAGCGCAGCTCGTTGACGACGAACGCGACGATCAGCATGGCGGCGATCGCCAGCAGCGAGAGCGTCTGTGTCGAAGCCCAGCCTTCGTTGATCGTGTCGACGAGCGCGAACACGAGCAGCGAGAGGCCTGCCGTGACGGTGATCGCGCCGAACGCATCGAAGTGGCGCAGGTCCGTCTCGCGGCGGCTCTCGACGAGCAGCCGGGGCGCCAGGATCGCGGCGACGACGCCGATCGGCACATTGACCCACAGCACCCACTCCCAACCGGCGTACTCCGTCAGCACGCCTCCGAGCAGCACGCCGGCCGCACCGCCCGAGCCGGACACCGCGCCCCAGACTCCGAGCGCCTTGTTGCGTTCAGCGCCCTCCGCGAACATGTTCGTGACCATCGACAGCGCGGACGGCGCTAGCAACGCGGCGCCGAGTCCCTGCATCGCGCGGGCGGCGATGAGCTGCGTCTCGCTCGTCGACAGGCCGCCGAGCAGCGAGGCGACCGAGAACACGACGAGTCCGACCATGAACAGCCGGCGGCGGCCGAGCAGGTCGGCCATCCGCCCGCCGAGCAGCAGGAAGCCGCCGAACGTCAGCGCGTACGCGTTCGGGATCCACGTCAGGTCCTCCTCGGAGAACCTCAGCTCTCTGCCGATCGACGGGATCGCCACGTTGACGATCGCCGCGTCGAGGATGATCACGAACTGCGTCGTGGCCAGCAGAGCCAGGGCGAGCCACTTCCGGCGCTGAGCCGCTTCGGCGTCGATCATCGGTGGTGCTCCCGCTCTGCTCGCGTTAACATGAGGGTCGGTTCCGCTTCGGCGCGGGCCCAGGCTACGGAAGGACGGTTCCGCTTGTCAACCACGGCTCACCGCCCGCTGCGCGCCGATGCGCGCCGCAACCGCGACAAGGTGCTCGCCGCGGCCGCGGCCGCCTTCGCCCGCAACGGCCTGGAGGCGCAGGTCGACGACATCGCCCGCCGCGCGGGCGTCGGCGTGGGCACGGTGTACCGCCACTTCCCGACGAAGGAGGCGCTCGTCGAGGCGCTCGCCGAGCAGCACTTCGGCCGGTTGGCCGGCATCGCCGAGGCCGCGCTCGAGGAGGAGGGCGAGGCGTGGCAGGTCTTCGAGGGGGCGATCTGGTCGGCCGCACGCGCCGCCGCCGGCGACATCGCGTGGTGCGAGATCCTCGGCGGGCGGCCGGGCGCGCAGGACGCCGCAACGCCCGAACGCCGGCGGCTGTCGGCGGCCATCGCGACGCTCGTGGAGCGCGCGCAGCGCGGCGGCGTCATGCGCCCGGACGCAACGGTGGACGACGTCAGGACGATCATGTGCGGCTTCGGCCACGTCGCCGCCGCGCAACGCGCAGGCGCCGAGATGGACTGGGAGCGCTACCTGCAGATCGCGCTCGACGGGCTGCGCGCCCGGTGAGCGCGGCGCGCTGGCCCCACCGGCTGCTCGCCCTCTTCTTCGCGGCGGCGGGCACGCTGCACTTCCTGCGCCCGCAGATGTACGAGGACATCATGCCCTCCTACGTGCCCGCGCGGCGCGAGCTCGTCTTTGCGAGCGGCGCCGCCGAGATCGCGGGCGCCGTGCTCGTCGTCTTCCCGCGCACGCGCCGGCTGGGCGGCCTGTGGCTCACGGCGACGCTCGTGGCCGTGTTCCCGGCGAACATCCACATGGCCCTGCATCCGGAGCGCTACGCCTCGATCCCGCCGGCGCTGCTGTGGGGGCGGCTGCCCCTGCAGGCGCTGCTGATCTGGTGGGCGCTGCGCGTGACGCGCCGCGGCGGCGCTTCGCCGATCCACCGACAAACTTAAAGGCAGCCTGAGCCGTCCCTTACCGCGCGTTGAGGTCGCGCGGGCACAATGCTCCGCAGGTTCCCCTCGCTGGTCTGGAGACCCCTCCCCCATCCAGGCTGGCAGCGTACACCTCGGCAACGAGGTGGTTAGCAAGGGGAACCGCGTGTCGCGCTCCCGATACCTGACGCGACCGCAGACCGCGAGGGTAGGGGCGGTGGACCGATGCCACCGCCCCTCACCCCGCGTGCTCGCCGTCACCTCCCCCGGCGGCGCGCACGCTGGCGGAGTCGGCTTCGGCGGTCACTGACAGCCACGAGGCCGGCTCCGTCGCCAGGTCGTTCTCTTGGAGGCTCTAAGACGCAGAACGGCCGCGCCCGGGAGGAGAGGCGCGGCCGTCTGCTTGCTTGCGGCTCGGGCCGGGGGTAGGCGGCGAGCCGCAGCTGCTACGCGCTCAGTGCTTCGGCGCGCGCAGGCTCGAGAGCGACGCTGAGGACCTCGTCGATCGTCATGACCGGGTGGAAGGTCATGACCGCCCGCACGTCCTGCGGGACGTCGTCGAGGTCGGCTCGGTTGCGCTCGGGGAGGATCACGTCGGTCAGCCCGGCGGCGTGTGCCGCGAGCACCTTCTGCTTGAGGCCGCCGATCGGCAGGACCCGGCCCTGCAGCGTCACCTCGCCGGTCATGCCGACGGTGTGGCGTACGGGACGGCCGCTGAGCAGCGACGCCAGCGCGGTCGTCATCGCGATGCCGGCGCTCGGCCCGTCCTTCGGGATCGCGCCTGCGGGAACGTGGACGTGGTACTCGCGCTCGTCGAAGGCGTCCTCGTCGATGCCGAGGTCCTCCGCATGGGCGCGGACGTACGTCAGCGCGATCCGCGCGGACTCCTTCATGACGTCGCCGAGCTGGCCCGTCAGCGTCAGTCCGCCCTTGCCCTTCATCGCGTTGGCCTCGACGAACAGCACGTCACCGCCGACGCCGGTCACCGCCAGGCCGGTCGCCACGCCCGGCACCGCCGTGCGCGCCGCCGACTCCTGGAAGACCTTCTGGCGGCCCAGCGCCTCACGCACCGCGTCGATGTCGACCGTCACCGGCGCGACGGCCGGATCGGAGGCGATCCTCGTCGCGATCTTGCGCAGCAGCGTGCCGAGCTCGCGCTCGAGCTGGCGCACGCCCGCCTCGCGGGTGTACTCGCCCACGACGAGCTTGAGGACGTCGTCGTCGACGACGACCTCGTCGTCGCGCAGCCCGTTGCGCTCGCGCTGGCGCGGCCACAGGTAGTCGCGCGCGATCGCGGTCTTCTCGGCGACGGTGTAGCCGTCGAAGCGGATGACCTCCATGCGGTCCAGCAGCGGGCCCGGGATCGTCTCCGCCAGGTTGGCCGTGGCGATGAACAGGACCTGCGACAGGTCGATCTCGACGTCCAGGTAGTGATCGCGGAACGAATGGTTCTGCGCCGGGTCGAGGACCTCCAGCAGCGCCGCCGACGGATCGCCGCGCCAGTCGGCGCCGACCTTGTCGACCTCGTCGAGCATGATCACGGGGTTCATCGTCGCGGCGTCGCGCAGGGCCCGGACGAGCCGGCCCGGCAGCGCGCCGATGTACGTGCGGCGGTGGCCGCGGATCTCGGCCTCGTCGCGCACGCCACCCAGGGACATGCGCACGAACTCGCGTCCGGTGGCACGCGCGATCGACTCGCCGATCGAGGTCTTGCCGGTGCCGGGCGGGCCGATCAGCGTGAGGATCGCGCCGGCCTTGCGGTCCATCTCCACGCCACGCTCCTCGCGCAGCTTG
>DATMJM010000345.1:0-9387 GCA_035553935.1 Solirubrobacteraceae bacterium | reverse complement strand
CGACGTGGCTGGTGACCGCCGGAGCGCAGGCGATCGCGGCGGGCGACGACGCCGGTATCGCGCAGGCTCCGCTGTGGGGCGTCGGGCGCGTCCTGCGCACCGAGCGCGGCAGCGGCTGCCGGCTCGTCGACATCGGCTCGCGGCGCGCCGCCGCCGACGTCGACGCCCTGCTCGCCGAGCTCGAGGCGCCCGCGCGCCCGGGCGAGGACGAGGTCGCGCTGCGCGACGGGCAGCGGTTCGTCCGGCGGCTGTGCCCGGCCGTGCTGCCGCCCACGCCGCGTGACGGCGCCGCGCTCTCGCCCGACGAGGCGAGCTTCCGCGCGCGGATCGCGCGACCCGGGGCGCTCGAGTCGCTGTGCCTGCGCGCGGAGACGCCCGCTGCGCCGGGAGCGGGCGAGGTCGAGATCCGCGTCGTCGCCGCCGCGCTGAACTTCCGCGACGTGCTCCTCGCGCTCGGAATGGGCTTCGCCGCCGGCGGCGAGGACCCGGCGCAGGCGGCGTTCGGCTGGGAGTGCGCGGGCGTCGTCGTGGCCTGCGGCGCGGGCGTCGACGGCCTCGCACCGGGCGACGACCTCGTCGCCCTCGCCGGTGGCGCGCTCGGCTCGCGCGTCATCACGCGGGCGGTCCTCGTCGCGCGCAAGCCGGCCGCGCTGAGCTTCGAGCAGGCGGCCACGCTGCCCGTCGGCTTCCTCTCGGCGCGCTGGGCGCTCGAGCGGATCGCGCGGCTTACGGGCGGCGAGCGCGCGCTGATCCATTGCGCGAGCGGCGGCGTCGGCCTCGCGGCGGTGCAGGTCGCGCGGCGCGCCGGCGCCGAGGTGCTGGCCACCGCGGGCAGGGAGGACAAGCGCGCCCATCTGCGCGCGCTCGGGATCGAGCACGTGATGGACTCGCGCACGCTGCGCTTCGCGGACGAGGTGCGGGCGGCGACGGGCGGGGAGGGCGTCGACGTCGTGCTCAACTCGCTCGCCGGCGAGGCGATCGACCGCAGCCTGGAGATCCTGCGGCCGTTCGGCCGCTTCGTCGAGATCGGCAAGCGCGCGATCTACGAGGGCGGCCGCCTCGCGCTGGCGCCGTTTCGCAACAACCTGTCGTACTTCGCGCTGGACCTGCACCCGGTCTATGCCGACCAGCCCGAGGTCATCGGCACGATGCTGCGCGAGGTGGTCGCCGACGTCGAGCGCGGCGAGCTCGAGCCGCTGCCGCATCACGCCTACGACCTCGCCGCGCTCGAGCCCGCCTTCAGGCTCATGGCGCAGGCGCGGCACATCGGCAAGGTCGTCGTCACCGTGCGCGAGTCGGCCTACGACGTGGTGCCGGCCGCGGCGCCCGCGCCCCTGCTGCGCGCCGACGGCGCCTATGTCGTGACCGGCGGCCTCGGCGGCTTCGGGCTGCAGGTCGCGCAGTGGATGGTGCGCGAGGGCGCGGGCCACGTCGTGCTCGCCGGCCGCAGCGGCAAGCCGCGCGACGAGGACCTGCCCGCTCTCGAGGCGCTGCTCACCATGGGTGCCGACGTGCACGTCGAGCGCGCCGACGTGTCCGACGCGAGCGCCACCGGCCGGCTGCTGGCGCACGTGCGCGACTGCGTCGCGCCGCTGCGCGGCGTCGTGCACGCGGCGATGGTGCTCGACGACGCGCTGCTGGGCATGCTGGACTACCCGCGCTTCGAGACGGCGCTCGCGCCCAAGCTCGCCGGCGCCTGGAACCTGCACGCGCTGACGGCCGGCGACGAGCTGGACCTGTTCGTGTGCTTCTCCTCGATCTCCCTGCTGATCGGGCAGGCCTCGCAGGCCGGCTACGCGGCCGGCAACGCCTTCCTGGCCGCGCTGGGGGCACACCGGCGTGCGCGCGGCCTGCCGGCGCTGACCGTCGACTGGGGGACGATCGCGGGCGCCGGCTACGTCGCGCGGCAGCCCGGCCTCGAGGCGCGGTTGCGTCGCGCGGGCCTCGCCGGGATCGCCGCCGCCGACGCCTGCGCGATGCTCGGCGAGCTGCTGCGCCGCGACGTCGCCCGGATGGCGGTCTCGCCGATCGACTGGGGCGCGGACGAGGCGGCGGCGGCGGCCGCGGCGCCGCAGCGGCCGTCGGACGCACGGGAGGCGTCGCACGAGCTGCGCGCCCGCCTGCGGGCTGCGCCGCCAGACGAGCGCGCCGCGCTCGTCGAGGACTACCTGCGCGAGACGACCGCCGTCGTGCTGGAGACGAGCGCCGAACGCGTCGAGGTCGACCGCCCGCTGCCGGACATGGGGATCGACTCGCTGATGGCCGTCGAGCTGCGCACGGCGATCCGCGCGGACCTCGGCGTCGAGGTGCCGATCGTCGACCTGCTCGAGCGCTTCAGCCTGCGCGCGCTCGCTGCGGCGGTGGCGGAGCGCGCCGGTGCTTGAGCGCGCCGGCGCGGTGACGGATCCCGGCACGCTCACCGCGCTCGCCGAGCAGGCCCTCGCCCGCCTGGCGCCATTGCGCTTCGACGTCGCGCGCGGCGAGCAGGAGCGCGACGCCGTCCTGCGAATGCGCTTCGAATGCGTCGTCGCCGAGGGGTGGTCGCGCTCCGAGGACCACCCCACGGGGCGCGAGCGCGACGCCTACGACGAGCAGGCCACGTTCGTCGTCTGCCGCGACGGCGAGCGGCTGGCGGGCAGCATGCGCGTCGTCGCGCCGTCGCCGGATCGGCTGCTGCCCAGCGAGCAGGAGTTCGGCGTGCGTGCGCGCCCGGCGGGCGGCGTCGTCGAGGTCGGCCGCCTGATCGTGGCGCCCGGGGTGCGCTCGCGCCAGAGCCACCGCATCCTCGCCGGGCTCGCCGCGCGCGGCTGGCTGGAGGCCGTCGCCCACCGCTACGACCGCGCGATCTCGACCGCGACCCCCGAACTGATCGAGCTCTACCGCGGGCTCGGGCTGCGCGTGACCGTGCTGGGGCCGGCGCGCGACCACTGGGGCGCGCGGCGCGCGCCGATCATGATCGAGGGCGACGTCGGCAGCTTCGCGTTCCTCACGGGCACGGTCGCCCAAGCAGGCGACATCGGCGATCCTTGACGCATGGCGCCTGGGGTCGGCGGCAGCGTGACGGTGCGCATGTTCGGCCCGCTCGAGCTGCGACTGGCGTCGCTCGTGCTCGGCCGGTCCGAGCAGACGCAAGAGGGCATCAGAGCCGCACTCGAGCGTCGCCTGGCGACCTATCGCAGCGCGGGCGGTCGCTGCGGCGTGCCGGTGTCGGTCACGCTCGCGGCCGGCCGCAAGACCGGCTGATGGGAGTCGCTGACCGCGCCCGCTCAGCGGTCGAGGTACTGCAGCACCGCGAGCACCCGCCGGTGCCCGTCCTCCACGGCGCTCAGGCCGAGCTTGGAGAAGATGCTCGTCACGTGCTTCTCGATCGCGCGCTCGGTGACGACCAGCTCGCGCGCGATCGCGTTGTTGGAGCGGCCCTGCGCCATCTGCCCCAGCACCTCGCGCTCGCGCGGCGTCAGGCGCTCCAGCGGATCGTCGCTGCGGCGGCGGCCGAGCAGCTGCGCGACGACCTCGGGATCGAGCACCGACCCGCGCGCGCCGACGCGCCGCAGCGCGTCGACGAACGCGTCGACGTCGGCGACGCGGTCCTTGAGCAGGTAGCCGACGCCCTCGGCGCTGTTCTGCAGCAGCTCGAGCGCGTAGCCCTTGTCGATGAACTGCGAGAGCACCATGACGCCCACCTCGGGCAGCTCCGCGCGGATCTGCTGCGCCGCGCGCAGGCCCTCGTCGCTCTGCGTCGGCGGCATGCGGATGTCGGTGACGGCGACGTCGGGCTTGTGCGCGCGGACCTTGCGCAGCAGGTCGTCGGCGTCGGAGGCCTGCCCGACGACCTCCAGGCCGGCGTCCTCGAGCAGGCGGGCGAGGCCCGCCCGCAGCAGGACAGAGTCGTCGGCGATCACCACGCGCATGCCGGTAGCCTCGCACCCGCGCCGGTCGGGCGGCCCAGACCTCCGTTCAGGACAGCAGGCGGTCCAGCGCGGGGCCGCTGACGTCGTGCTTGGCGACGAAGCCGCGGGCGCCGCAGCTCGTGGCGCGCTCGGGATACAGCGGGTCGTCCGAGCTCGACGTCACGACGACGGCCGCCGGGCAGCCGTTCGCGGTGAGCCGGTCGGCGAGGTCGAAGCCGTTCATGTCGGGCAGCCGCACGTCGAGCAGCACCACGTCGGGGTGCAGGGCGTCGACGGCGTCGAGCCCGGCGCGGCCGTCCGAGGCCTCGCCGATGACGTCGTAGCCGTCGGCCTTCAGCAGCTCACGCGCGAGCGCGCGAAACGCCGCGTGGTCGTCGACGATCAGGACGGTCGGGGACACATCAGGATTCTCGGCCGGTGCAGAGGCGGTCGTAATAGGGGCCACCCCTACCCCGGGGGCGGAGAACCGAACCTTGGCTGACCAGCCAGCCTCATCGACCGTGCGCCGACTCGGTGAAACGCTGCCGTTCATGAGAGCTCCAGCCCGCAACTTCGCAGCCCGCGCCGGCCGCTGGAGCGCCCGCCACCGCAAGATCGCGATCTTCGGCTGGCTGGCTTTCGTGGCCGTCGCGGGCGTCGGCGGCAGCGCCGCCGGCCTCAACACCTTCGTCTGGCAGGAGAACGGTCCAGGCGAGTCGGGTCGCGCCGACAAGGCGCTCTTCGACCACTTCCCGCGGCATGCCGCGGAGACCGTCCTCGTGCAGTCCACCACGACCACCGTGCAGGATCCGAAGTTCAAGGCGGCGGTCGCCGATGTGCGCAAGCGCCTGGAGCGCACGCCGCACGTCTCGCGCGTCCAGTCGCCGTTCGCCGCCGGCAACGCCGGGCAGATCTCGCGCGACGGGCGCTCCGCGCTCGTCTCCTTCCAGCTCGCGGGCGACTTCGAGATCGCCGAGGAGCGCGTCGACGCGCCGCTGAAGGCGGTCGCCGCCGCGCAGGCCGCCCATCCAGGGCTGCGGATCGAGCAGTTCGGCGAAGCGAGCTCTGCCAAGGCGCTCGGCGAGATCTTCGAGAAGGACTTCAAGAAGGCAGAGACGCTGTCGCTGCCGGTGACGCTGCTGATCCTCATCGTCGCGTTCGGCTCGCTCGTCGCCGCCGGGCTGCCGCTGCTGCTCGCGCTGTCGGCGGTCTTCGGCACGATCGGCCTCGTCTCGCTGTTCAGCCAGGCGTCGCCGGTGGACGAGTCGATCACCTCGGTGATCCTGCTCATCGGGCTGGCGGTCGGCGTCGACTACGTCCTGTTCTACCTGCGTCGCGAGCGCGAGGAGCGGGCCGCCGGCCGCAGCGCCGAAGCGGCGCTCGAGGCCGCCGCGGCGACGTCGGGACGCGCCGTGCTGATCTCCGGCTTCACGGTCATGGTCGCGATGGTGGGCTCGATCACCGTGCTGCCGGCGCTGCTGTCCAAGCTCGGCGACCGCGTCGAGAAGGGGCGCATCCCGTTCCTGCACCGCCTGCGCTCGCGCGACGGCGAGTCGCGGGTCTGGCGCGCGATCCTCGACCGCGTGCTCGCGCGGCCGAAGATCTCGGCGTTCGCCGCGACCGCGCTGCTGCTCGTCATGGCGTTCCCGGCGCTCGGGCTGAAGACCGGCGTCCCGGGCAGCGACTCGCTGCCGCGCGACCTCGCCGTGATGCAGACGTTCGACCGCATCGAGGCCGCGTTCCCCGGCGGCCCGCTGCCGGCGATCGTCGCGATCAAGGCCGACGACGTCACGTCGCCGGCGGTGAGCGGCGCGATCGACGAGCTGCGCCGCGACGCGCTCGCCAGCGGGCACGTACGCCAGCCCACCCAGCTCGACGTCAGCCCCGACAGGCGGGTCGCTCGCCTCGCGCTGCCGCTCGCCGGCAACGGCTCGGACGCGCGTTCGGAGGCGGCGCTGGCGGCGCTGCGCGAGCAGCTCGTCCCGCAGACGGTCGGCCGCGCCGGCGGCGCCGAGGCGTTCGTCTCCGGCCAGACCGCGCAGAGCCGCGACTTCAATGACCTCATGAAGACGCACGCGCCGATCGTGTTCGCCTTCGTGCTGTCGATGGCGTTCGCGCTGCTGCTCGTGACCTTCCGCTCGATCGTCATCCCGATCAAGGCGATCGTGCTGAACCTCCTGTCGGTCGGCGCCGCCTACGGCGTCCTGGTGTTCCTCTTCCAGGACGGTCACGGCGAGCAGCTGCTCGGCTTCGAGTCGACGGGGGCGATCACGTCCTGGCTGCCGCTGTTTTTGTTCGTGATCCTGTTCGGCCTGTCGATGGACTACCACGTGTTCATCATCAGCCGCATCCGCGAGGCGTTCGATCGCGGCATGAGCACCGAGCAGGCGGTCGCGCACGGGATCAAGTCGACGGCCGGCGTGGTGACGAGCGCGGCTGTCGTGATGGTCGCGGTGTTCTCGATCTTCGCGACGCTGACGGCGATCGAGTTCAAGCAGATGGGCGTCGGCCTCGCGGCCGCCGTCCTCGTCGACGCGACGATCGTGCGCGCCGTCCTGCTGCCGGCGACGATGAAGCTCCTGGGCGACTGGAACTGGTACCTGCCCAAGGGCCTGCGCCGGATCCCGCGCATCGCCCACGAGCCCGCGCTCGAGACCGGACGCTGACCCTGTCGCACCCGCGGGGGCCGGAGTACAGTTCTCCGGCCCCCTGGAGCGGGCGTTCTCGTGCTGCGACGGAGTTTCAGGACCCAGATCACGACGAAGGTGGTGGCGATCAGCGTGGCCGCCGCCATCCTGCTCGGCTCGGCGCTCGTCGTCCTGATCGACGCGGTGACCGGTCAGCGTGACGCGGCGCGCGTCGCGTTCCGCTCGCAGGACGCGCTGAGCCTCGCCAACGGCCTCGAGAAGTCGCTGCTGTCGATCGAGAGCGGCCTGAACCGCTACGTGGCGACGGGCGAGCGGCGCTACCTGGCGGCCGCCCGCCGCGAGCTCTCCGCATACCCCTCCCAGACCCGCCGCCTCGCGAGCCTGGTCTCCGACGACGCCGGCCAGCAGCGGCGCGTGCAGGAGCTCGGCGAGGCGATCCGCGACTACGACGACCTGTGGGCCAAGTCGCTCATCGAGATCGTGGAGGAGGCCGGCTTCGAGGTCGCGCGCAGCCAGGTGCAGACCAACGGCGGCCGCGAGCGCCTGGACCGGATCCGCGCGCAGTTCGCGAGCCTCTTCGACCGGGAGCGCGCCGTCATCCGCGCCCGCGAGCAGGCCGCCGAGCGTGGATCGTCTCGGGCGATCGGCCTGGGGATCGGCGGCCTGGGGCTCGTGATCGCGATCGCGATCGGCTTCACGCTGTACCTGCGCCGGTCGCTGCTGCGCCCCGTGCGCACGGTCGCCGAGGCGACCGGCCGGATGGCCGCCGGCGACCTGACGACGCGCGTCCCGGCCGACCGCGAGGACGAGCTCGGCGAGCTCGCCCGCGGCTTCAACACGATGGCCGACTCGCTCGAGCGCGGGCGCGAGGACCTCGAGCACTCCAACGCCGAGCTGACGCGCTCCAACGCGGAGCTCGAGCAGTTCGCATCGGTCACGTCGCATGACCTGCAGGCGCCGCTGACGACGATCTCGATGTACGCAGAGCTGCTCGAGCGCCGGCACGGCGAGCAGGCGGACGGCGAGATGGACCTCGTCGACGGGATCCGCGGCGCGACGCAGCAGGCGCGCGCGCTGATCCGCGACCTGCTCGAGTACTCGCGCGCGGGCCGCGGCCACCTCAGCGTCGAGGACGTGCCCGTCTCGTGGGCCGTCGAGCAGGCGCTCGAACAGCTCGCCGGCGCGATCGAGGAGAGTGGCGCGCAGGTGACGGTCGGCGACCTTCCGGTCGTGCACGCCGATCGGGCGAACCTCTGCCGCGTGTTCCAGAACCTCATCGGCAACGCGCTGAAGTTCACCGGTGAGCAGGCTCCGCGCGTGAGCATCGCGGCCGACCGCGACGACGGCGACTGGCGCATCTCCGTGCGCGACAACGGGATCGGGATGGATCCCGAACACGCGCAGCGCATCTTCGAGCCCTTCCAACGCCTCCATGGCGAGGAGGACTATCCCGGGACCGGGATCGGCCTGGCCGTCTGCGAGCGCATCATCGACCAGCTCGGCGGGCGCATCTGGGTCTCGAGCGTGCCCGGCGAGGGCAGCGTCTTCTCCTTCACCCTCCCGGCCGCCGTGCCGGGAGAGGCCGAGCCGGCGCGCGTGCGGGCGCGCGCCTGACCGCATGCGGGCGGTCGTGTCCGTCCTCGCGGGGCTGCTCGCCGTTGTCGTCCTGGGCGCCTGCGGCGGCGGCGACGACGACGCGATGACCGGCGAGCGCGCGGCGCCGCCCGCCGGGCCGCCGATCCGCATCGGCGCCAAGAACTTCACCGAGCAGCTGATCCTCGGCGAGCTCTACCGCCAGGCGCTCGAGGCGAAGGGCTTCGACGTGGTGCTGAAGGACGACATCGGCAGCACGGAGATCATCCACCGAGCCCTGCGGCGCGGTGCGCTGGACATGTATCCCGAGTACGTCGGCGTCCTGCTGTCCGAGGTGGCCGAGGACCGCTCCCGCCCACGCGGCGCCGCCGCGGCGTATGACGCCGCCAGGGAGTACGAGCAGCAGAGCGGCTTCACGCTGCTGGCGCAGACGCCGTTCTCCGATTCCAATGCGCTCGCCGTCATGCCGCGGTTCGCCGAGCGGCACGGCCTGCGCACGATCGCCGACCTCGGCAAGCTCGAGCGCAGGGTGAGGATCGGCGCGCTGCCCGAGTTCCGGACGCGCTTCGAGGGTCTCGATGGGCTCCAGGAGGTCTACGGGCTGCGCAACCTGCGCGTCGTCGCGATGGAGACCGGCGAGCGTTACGACGCGCTGGAGAACGGCAGGGTCGAGGTGGCGTCGGTGTTCACCACCGAGGCCCAGCTCGCTGAGGGCGGGTACGTCGTGCTCGACGACCCGCGCGGGCTGTTCGCGTCGGGCCACGTCGCGCCGATCGTCAGCGCCGAGATCCTCGAGGCGCACGGGCCGCGCCTGCGGGAGACGATCGACGCGGTCTCGCAGGCGCTGACGACCTCCGCCATGCGCGAGATGAACGCGGCGGTCGACCTGATGCGACGCGCGCCGGCGCAGGTCGCCGCGGACTTCCTGCGCCGGAAAGGCCTGCGCTGAGTGGCGCCGCGCCACGTGCGGCGCGGCGCCGCGAAGCGCTAGCCTGCGGCCCGTGTCGGCCAGGATCCGGGTAGCGGTGTGCGATGACGCGCGAGCGGTGAAGTTCTTCCTGCGCCAGGTGCTCGAGGAGGAGGGCGACATCGAGGTCGTCGCGGTGAGCAGCACGGGCGCGGAGGCGCTCGAGCAGATCGCCAGCTGCCCGACGGACGTGCTGTTGCTCGATGTCGTCCTGCCCGACGTTCCCGAGCCCGCCGAGCTCGTCGGCCGCCTGCGCGAGGCGTCGGACGGGACGGCGATCGTGCTGATC
>DATMJM010000344.1:0-4225 GCA_035553935.1 Solirubrobacteraceae bacterium | reverse complement strand
GGTTGCTGACGAGTTGCTCGTCGACCGATGGCGGAAGGTCGTCGATCCCCTCGTCGACCTGGCGCAGCTGGCCCGGCACGTCCGAGCAGCGGCCGTCGTCCACCGCCTGGCGCACGTCGACGATCTGGCTCTTCAGGTCGGCCGCGTCGGCCTTGGGTATCCCGGCCGTCGTGCCCGAGCCGCAGGCGGCCAGCAGCGCAGCGCCGACGCCGAGCAGCGCCGCCAGCACGTGGGGGAGCATCTGTCTCACGGTCATTGACCGTATCCAAGCCGCTCGGCGAGTGAATCAGGCAGCCTCGCGGCACGGATCGCGGCCGCGGCCCCGGCGATGTCGTAGTCGACGCGGCGCCAGCGGGCGCGCCAGCGATCGAGGTCGAGCAGCATCCAGGCCGCGCGCGGATCGCCGTCGCGCGGCTGGCCCACCGATCCCGGGTTGAGCAGCCACTCCCCGCTGCCGGGCCCGATGTCGACGTCGTCGCCGTCGCGCCGCGCCTCGCCCGTCGCGACGTCGCCCTCGGGGCGCACGAACGAGAGCGCGACGTGCGAATGCCCGATCAGCGCGACGCGCTGGCGCTGCGCGTCCAGGCACAGCTCGGCGAGCAGCGCGCTGAGCACGTACTCCCAGACGGGATCGCGCGGGCTGGCGTGATACAGGCCGATCGCATCCTCCTCGCCGGCGGGCTGCAGCGCCGCAAGGAACTCCATGTTGGCCTCGCCCATCGTGTCCTGCGTCCATCGTGCGGCGATCGCCGCGCCGGTGGAGAACTCGTCGAGGCCGATCGCGCCGGTGACGCCCATGTCGTGGTTGCCGGCGAGGCAGATCGCCGCGTGCCGGCGCGCCAGCTCGACGCACGCGTCGGGCTCGGCGCCGTAGCCGACGAGGTCGCCCAGGCACCACATCTCGTCGGCCCCCGCGAGCTCGGCGTCGGCGAGCACCGCCTCGAAGGCGTGCCGGTTGCCGTGGATGTCGGAGAGGATCGCGACCTGCATCTCGTACAGTCAGATCGTGGATCGGGCACGCCTGCGCTGGGGAGCGGCGATCGTCGCCGCCGTCGTCGTCGCGGAGATGGCGGTGCTGCTCCTGCGGCCGCGCAACGGCGTGATCGAGCCCGCTCAGGTGAGCACGGGATCGTACTTCAGCGCCTCGCAGATCGAGCGTGCGCGCGACTACCGGCGCCCGCAGCTGGCGCTCTACGGCGGCATCCTGGTCGTCGAGATCGGCCTCCTCGCGCTCCTCGTCGCGCGCCCGCCGCGGCGCCTGCGCGGCCCGTTCGCGCGACCCGTGCTGGCGGGCGCCGCGGCCGGCGTGGCGCTGTCGGTCGCGGTCTCCGCCGCCGCGCTGCCGCTGCAGGTCGTCTCACGGGAGCGGGCCAAGGATGTGGGGCTCGTCACCCAGTCGTGGAGCGGCTACGCCCGCGACAAGGCGATCTCGAGCGGCATCGGCGCGCTGCTGGCGGGTCTCGGGGCGGGCGCCGCGATCGGCCTCATGCGCCGCCTGCCCAACGGCTGGTGGGCGCCGGGGTCGGCACTGGTCGTCGCCTTCGGCGTCGTGAGCATCTACGCCGGACCGGTCGTGCTCGACCCGCTCTTCAACACGTTCAAGCCGCTCCCGGCCGGCCAGGTGCGCGAGGACGTGCTCGAGCTCGCCGCGAAGGCGGGGGTCGACGTCGGCGAGGTCTACAGCGTCGACGCCAGCCGCCGCACGACCGCGGCCAACGCCTATGTCGCCGGGCTGGGGAAGACCAAGCGCGTCGTGCTCTACGACACGCTGCTGGAGAACTTCGAGCGCGAAGAGGTCCGCCTGGTGGTCGCGCACGAACTCGCCCACGTGCATCACCGCGACGTGCCCAACGGGCTGCTGTACCTCGCGATCGTGGCGCCGTTCGGCATGTTCGCCGTGGCGCAGCTGACGCGCCGCCTGGCGCCGGGGGAGCCGGCGCCGGCGGTGCTGCCGGCCCTCGCGCTCGGCCTCGTCGTCGTGACGACCACGATCACGACGATCTCCAATCAGCTCAGCCGCGCCGTCGAGGCGCGCGCGGACTCCTACGCGCTGATGCTGACCGACGAGCCGGAGGCGTTCATCTCCTTCGAGAAGCGCATCGCCCTGCGCAACGTCTCAGATCCCGACCCGCCGGCGCTGCGGACCTTCCTGCTCGCGACGCATCCGCCCGCGATCGACCGGATCGGGATCGGCGTGGCCTACCGGCGCGGCGACCGCGGCTGACTCGGTCGGCTCAGCCGGCGACGATCGGGATCGTGCGGCGGGCCGGCCGCTCGCGGCGGCTGAGGGCGTACAACCAGAGCGCGTCGTGCTCGTCGGGCGGGAGGTTCGCGGGCACGATCAGGTCGTGCTCGATGTCGTCGATGCCGATGCCCGCCGCCGCGGCGCGCTCGATCAGCAACCGTAGATCAGGGTCTATGGGATGCATCGCGCTCCCTATGCTCGCGCAGCCGCGCGCGATGCGCAAGCGACCTGATCGTCAGTTGCGCCTCAGCCGTCGGATTGGGGCGGGGCGGCACCGCCGCCGAACTCGGGCAGGTTCTTGATGCCCTCGCGCGTGCGGTACTTCGAGTAGGAGTCCGTGAGCGCGTCGGTGAGCTCGCGCATGAACTTCGGCGAGAGGTTGACGCGCGTCACGACGACGCCCGGGATCTCGTCGGCGTCGATCTCGTGGTCGACGCGCGCGAACGTGATCGTGAACTCGTAGTCCGAGAAGGAGACGTTCGCGAAGTTCGCGTAGTGCCCGGCCATGTCCTCGGGCGAGAAGTGGATGTTGATGTGGCGTTCGGTCTCGTCGTTGTCGGCCATTGCGGCCGTAGTATCGCAGCGTGCGTCTGATCGTCCTCGCCGTCGGGCGCCTGCGGCCGCCGTATGCCGACGACGTGCAGCACTACCTCAAGATGCTCGCACGCCACGCGCGGGTCGAGATGGTCGAGGTGCGCCAGGAGGAACGGCTCGCCGGCCGCATTCCCGATCGCGCGTTCGTCTCGCTGCTGGCTCGCGACGGCGAGCAGTTCGACTCGCTGTCGTTCGCGCGCTTCCTTGAGGACCGGCGCCAGGCCGGACGCGACGTCTGCTTCGTGATCGGCGGGCCGCTCGGCCTGCAGCTCGAGGGCGTCGACCACCGCTTCTCGCTCGGGCCGCTGACGCTGCCACATCAGCTCGCGCGCGTCGTGCTGCTCGAGCAGCTGTACCGCGGCCACAAGATCCTGGCCGGCGAGCCCTACCACCACTGAGATGGTCCTGAGCGCCCCGCGTTGCGACCGCGATGGATAGCCTGCGGCGCCGCGATGACCACAGACCTGTCCGATCACATCATCGTGTGCGGCTTCGGTGCGCTCGGGCGCGCCGTGGGGCGCGAGCTGCACGCTGCCGAGGCCACGTTCGTCGCCATCGGATCGCAGTCCGGCGCGGGCGCCGCCTCGATGCTCTCGATCCCCTTCATCGGCGGCAACCCCTCCGACCCGGCGCTGCTGCTCGAGGCCGGGGTGCAGCGGGCGCGGGCGCTCATCGCCTGCACCGGCGCGGACGCCAAGGACATCGCGACCACGCGGGCGGCACGCGAGCTGCGCCCCGATCTGCCGATCGTCGCGTGTCATTCCGGCGAGGACGACGAGCACAAGATCGCGCGCGCAGGTGCCGACAGCGTCGTCTCGCCGACCCGGACCGGCGGCGTCGAGCTCGCGCGGCGCGCGCTGCATCCGCTCGCCGGCGAGCGGCAGGAGTACCGCATCGCCGAGCTCACCGTGGTCGCGAACGCCTCCGGCGCCGGTCATGCGATCTCGGCGCTGCGCGGCCGCGCGTTCATCGTGGCGCTGAGGCGCACCGACGGGACGTTCGTGCCGCAGCCGCCCGCCGAGGCGGTGCTGCGGCCCGGCGACACGGCGATGGTGCTCGGGACGGACACGACGATCGCCCGCATCGAGCAGCTGCTCGTCGTCGCGGCGGCGGAGGAGGCGCCGGCCGCGAGCACGCTGCCGCGCACGACGCGGCGGTTGTGAAGCCCTAGGCTGCGAGGCGTGGAGGGGCCACTGTCAGAGCTGCGCCAGGCGGTCGTCGCCGCTTCGAACGCGGTCGCGGGATCCGACGGCGGCGTGGCGCCGGCCCCGACGCTCGAGCGCCCGAAGAAGGCCGGTTTCGGCGACTACGCGACGAACGCCGCGATGCTGCTCGCGCCGCGCGCCGGTGTCCCGCCGCGCGAGGTCGCCGACCGGCTGGCGCGTG
>DATMJM010000343.1:0-3028 GCA_035553935.1 Solirubrobacteraceae bacterium | reverse complement strand
ACCAGAAGCTCTGCGGCATGGACTCGCTGGACTTCGTGCGCTACCGCCACACCGACGACGACTTCGTCCGCGCGGCGCGCCAGCAGGAGTTCCTGCGGCAGGCCAAAGACCAGGTCGGGCTGGGCAAGGTCTTCGGCGACCGCGAGGAGCTGCTGAAGATCTTCGGGCGCTACACGCAGACCGACATCGCGCGCGACAACGACGCCGCGATCCTGCGCCTCATCAAGCTCGCCTACGAGTCCTCGAAGAACCCGATCCACGAGGTGAAGTTCCGCGGTGCCCAGGAGACGCCGGAGTACGTCGAGATCTCGCGCGAGAACCTGCAGAAGACCGTCGACGAGTTCATCGACGTCGGCCTCGGCGCGGCGCTGGCGTCGCGCGAGGCGGCCGACGAGCAGCGCGAACGCAAGAAGCCCAAGCGGGTCAAGCCGCGCAAGCGCCTCGCGCCGGGCCTCGTGAACCGCGAGGAGGCCGGCGAGAACCACGTGCTCGAGATCGCGACGCGCCAGCAGACGCTGCCGGTCTACTTCCCGAAGGCGATCCTCGGCAGCGGCGGCTACCAGAAGGAGAGCCCTCGGCTGTACGACATCTACGACCGCAACAAGCACAAGTACCGCGCGTACCGGATCGTCCTCTCGCACGGCGAGAACGGCCAGTACTACGGCGTGCAGGGGATGACGTGGAAGGCGCCGCCGATCCTCGACAACCCGACCGACGAGGTCCGCATGCGCAAGCGCACGTACCGGCGCTATTTCGACGGCCGCCGCATCCGGCTCATCGCGTGGGAGACCCCGAAGGCGGTGTACTGGGTCTCCAACACGCTGTCGCACAAGCTGACGAACCGCCAGATGATGGACATCGCCCGCTCCCTGCAACGGATCGGGCAGTAGCCCCGCGGCTCGCCCCTGCGCAGCGGCAGGTAACGTGCGCCGCCTCATGAGCGGCGACCGTCAACCCATCGGCGTCATCGGCACCGGCTATGTCGGCCTCGTGACCGCGGCCGGCTTCGCGCACCTCGGCAGCGACGCGTACTGCATCGACATCGACACCGACAAGATCGCCCGGCTGAAGGCCGGCGACATCCCGATCTACGAGCCGGGCCTCGGCGAGATGCTCGCCGCCAATCGCGAGCGGCTGCACTTCTCGACGGACATCGCCGACGCGCTCGAGCAGGCGCGGCTGCTGTTCGTCGCCGTCGGCACGCCGCCGACCTACTCCGGTGATGCCGACCTCTCGGCCGTGTACGCGGTCGTAGAGGCGATCCCGGCATCCGATCACCACGCGCTCGTCATGAAGTCGACCGTCCCGGCCGGCACCGGCGCCTCGATCAAGCGCGTGCTCGGGGAGAACGGCAAGCGCGGGCTGTCGTACGTCTCATGCCCCGAGTTCCTCAAGGAGGGCTCGGCGGTGCAGGACTTCCTGCAGCCCGACCGCGTCGTCATCGGCGACGACGGCGACTGGGCCGGCGACGCCGTGGTCGACCTCTACGCGCCGCTCGAGGCGCCGCTCGTGCGCACCGACATCGCCTCGGCCGAGATGGTCAAGCTCGCCTCCAACGCCTTCCTCGCGACGAAGATCTCGTTCATCAACGAGATCGCCAACGTCTGCGAGGAGACCGGCGCCGACGTGATCGAGGTCGCGCGCGGCATGGGCCTCGACGACCGCATCGGCGGGAAGTTCCTGCAGGCGGGCATCGGCTTCGGGGGAAGCTGCTTTCCCAAGGACGTCAACGCCCTCAAGCAGCTCGCCGGCAACTCCGGCTACCACTTCCAGCTGCTCAACGCCGTCATCGAGGTCAACGAGCTGCAGAAGCGGCGCGTCATCTCCAAGCTCCAGAAGCACCTCGGCTCGCTCGTCGGCAGGAACGTCGCCCTGCTCGGCCTGGCCTTCAAGCCGAACACCGACGACATGCGCGAGGCGTCGTCGCTCGTGCTCAGCGCGCGGCTGCAGGCCGACGGCGCGAAGGTCCGCGTCTACGATCCGATCGCCGAGACGGAGGCGCGCACGCTGATCCGCGGCGTCCACTTCGCCACGGATGCGCTCGACGCGGTCGACGGTGCGGACGCCCTCGTGCTCGTCACCGAATGGGACGAGTTCGTCGCCTTAGACTGGAACGAGGTCGCCGACCGGATGGCCGGCAACCTCGTGCTCGACGGCCGCAATGCGCTGGACCGCGACGCCGTCGCCGCGGCGGGCCTCACCTACGAAGGCATCGGGCGCGGAACGCTGACATCCTTGCGGTGATGCGGCGGGATGCGATCTCATGCAGGCGGTGATCCTCGTGGGGGGAGAGGGCACCCGGCTTCGGCCGCTGACCGCCATGGTCCCCAAGCCGGTGGTGTCGCTCGTCGACCGCCCGATGATGATCTACATGCTCGAATGGCTGCGCGGCCACGGGATCGACGACGTGATCATGTCCTGCGGCTTCAAGGCGACGAAGGTGCGCGAGGTGCTCGGTGACGGCTCCCAGCTCGGGATCAGGCTGCGCTTCCTCGAGGAGCCCGACCCGCGCGGGACGGCGGGCGCGCTGAAGTTCGCCGAGGAGCTGCTCGACCACCGGTTCCTCATGCTCAACGGCGACGTGCTCACCGACATCGACCTGACCACGCAGATCGCCCAGCACGAGCGCACGGGCGCGACGGGCACGCTCGCCCTCGTCCCGGTGCTCGATCCGTCGAGCTACGGCCTGGTGAGCCTCGCGGGCGATGGGGCGGTCGAGCAGTTCCTCGAGAAGCCGGCGGCCGACACCGTGCGCCAGACGAACCTCATCTCGGCTGGCGCGTACGTGCTCGAGCGCTCGGTGCTGGAGCTCATCGCGCCCGGCAGGAACGTCTCCATCGAGCGCGAGGTCTGGCCCCTGCTCGTCGACCACGGGCTGTACGGCTACGTCGATGACGACGCCTACTGGATCGACGTCGGCACCCCCGATCGCTACCTGCAGGCGACCTTCGACATCCTCGAGGGCAACGTGCGCACCTGCATGGCCGAGAAGCTCGGCGACGACTTCCTCGCCGTCGATCCATCGGCG
>DATMJM010000342.1:0-5317 GCA_035553935.1 Solirubrobacteraceae bacterium | reverse complement strand
GAACGGCGGGATCCGGAAGCTGCCGATGAAGAAGTTCGGGATCTGCGCCGGGAGCGCCGCCGGGCCCAGCAGCTCCCCGCGCCGCCCCTCTCCCCCCGCGTCCTGCGCGGCGTCCGGGGCGGAAGGCGCTTCGGCGCGCGCCGCCCGGCGCGGCCCGATCGTGGTCTCGCGCTTGCGCTGCGGCGGCGCCGCGCGCGCGGGCTCCGGCGGGAGGTCGAGATCCTCGATGCGGTCGCTGAGGAAGTCCAGCGGCGCGACGGGCCCCGTCGACGGGACGGCGGCAGGCGCGGGCGGCGCCGGCGGTGCAGCAGCGGCCGGAGGGACGGGCGGCGGCTCGGGCGGCGTGGTCACCGTCGAGTCGCCGGCGCTGCGGGCATCCTGCGCCGTCGCGGGCAGCGCGCCGGATGCGCCGACCAGGCCGGCGCCCAGCACGAGGAGGGCTGCGAGTCTGCGGGGAGCGCGATCGCTGCTCATGGCGTTGTCTGGGCCTCCATCGGGGGTCCTCGCATCGCTTGCAGGCCGAGGACCACCCCCAGCACGACGCCGGACGCTAGCGGACCAAGCGGCGGCGTTGCGCGCCGGGAGGCATCCATCACGCTCATGTCGAGCCTTATGTCAAGTCGTACGCGCGCTCCGACTACGCTTGGCGCATGCATCCCGTCGAGCATCGCGGCCTCCGCGAGCTGTACGCCATGACCCGCCGGCTGCGCGATCACTGGCGCTCGCTGGCCGCGCGACTGGAAACGAGCGCTCCGGACCAGGCCAAGCTCCTGCGCGACGGATCAGATCTCGCACGCGTGCTGATCGGCGAGCTGACCGAGGTCACGGCCGAGCGCGGCCTCTTCGGCCGGCCGCTGGCGGAGGGGCTCGGCGCCCGCCTGGCGGCGGTCCACCACGGCCTGCTCGACACCGCGCTCGAGGTCAACCAGGCGCTGCGCCACGCCGCCCTCGACGTCGTGCACGTCGTGACGCTGCTGGAGTTCCTCGCGCGCGCGAGCGCGCAGGACGCCGACCCCGAGCTCGAGGCCTTCCTCGCCGGCTGGGCCGCGCGCATGCGCGCTCAGGAGGAGGCGATCCGCGCGACGGCCGTCGCACTGGGCGACGAGCCCGACCGCGCCGTCGAGCGCGCCGCGCCCGGCGCCGCGGGCAGGATCGGCCACGGCGCAGCGACCGCGATCGGCACGTTCGGCGAGTGGGTCGACCGTCGCGCCGGGCGCTGAGCGCGTCGGGCGGCTACGCGGCGTCGCTGCGCTCGTGGTTGCGGTCGATGTCCGAGCGCAGCGTGCGCAGCGCCTGGCGGATGATCCGCGAGACCTGCATCTGCGATACGCCGACGATCCGCGAGATCTCGGTCTGCGTGAGGTCTTCGGCGAAGCGCAGGCGCAGCACCTCGCGGTCGCGCTCGGAGAGCACCTCCAGCGCGCCGTCGAGCAGGACCCGCATCTCGGCGCGGCCGATGTCGGGATCCCGGGCTCCGATCGAGTCGGCGAGCGTCATGTCCTCGCCGGTCGGCTCGTCGAGCGAGCGCGTGCGTCGCGCCTCCTGGCTCTGGATCGTGATCAGGACCTCCTCGAAGGGCTGCTCGACCTCGTCGGCGAGCTCCTGCACGGTGGGAGAGCGCCCGAGCTTCGTCGTGAGTGCATCGCGCGCCTTGGCCAGCTCGATCTGCAGCTCCTGCATGCCGCGCGGGACGCGCATCGCCCACGTCTTGTCGCGGAAGTGGCGCTTGATCTCGCCGAGCACCGTCGGCGTCGCGTAGGAGGAGAAGCGCACGTCGCGCGACAGGTCGAAGCCCTCGATCGCCTTCATGATCCCGACGCAGGCGACCTGCACGAGATCGTCGATCGGCTCGCCGCGACCGCTGTAGCGGCCGGCGAGGGCGCGGGCGAGCGGGACCATCTCCTCGGCGAGGACGTCGCGCGCGCGGGTGTCGCCGTCCTCGTGGTACGCGCGCAGCAGCGTGCGCTCGCGGACCGCGCGTTCAGCATCGGTGATACCCCCGTCGCTCACCCTGCTCACAGACTCGCACACGCCTGACGCCGAGGGCGAGCCGGCGGACGGATGTCGCGCGATCACCCCTGCTCGAGCGGGGCCATCGTCAGGCCCGCACCGCTGAGCTGCGACCAGTACAGCTCGGCCGGCTCGCGGTACCCGGTCCACACGATCGCCTGGCCGGTGCGGTGGATCGTGTCGGCGATGCGGTAGCCGCGGTCGACGCTGATGCCCGGGATGTAGCGCGCCAGCACGTGCGCGACGCCGTCGAAGGTGTTGTGGTCGTCGTTGCGGACGATGACGCGCCAGTGCCCGCCGAGTCCGCTGCCGGGCCCGTCGAGCCGCGGCTTCTCGATCGTCTGACTCATCGACTGCAGGATACGACGCTCAGCCCGAAGCGTCAGCCTCGCGCAGGCGGCTGAGATAGCGGTCGATGCCCAGCCACTGGTCCTCGGGCGGCATGGCCTGTGCGAACGACGCCGCGTCCGGCTCGTCGAGCGCGGCCGCCAGCTCGGCGCGCAGCGCCTGCGCGTAGCCGTCGCGGTCGGTTCTCGCGGCGAGCTCCGGCCAGCGCGCGAGCGCCTCGCGCATGCGCGCGAGGTGGTCGGAGACGTCGTTGTGCTCGCCGAAGTGCGTGATCGCCAGCGCCTGCGGCTCCCAGGCCTCGACGGCGTCCAGCGAGCCGCGCCACGCCTCGAGGTCGAACTCCGGCGGCGGCGTCGGCGGGAGCAGCAGCGCGCCGGGCGGAAGCCGCACGCCCGTAGTGTCACCGGTGAAGGCCCAGCCGCTGTCGCGATGGCGGTAGGAGACGTGGTGCGACGCGTGCCCGGGCGTGTAGGCGACGTCCCAGCCGTCCTGCGACTCGCCGCCATGCAGCACGCGCAGGTTCTCCTGCGGGATCGCCACGACCTCGCCCCACAGGCGGTCGAAGTCATCGCCGTACAGCCGCTTGGCGGAGGCGACGAGGCGCGTCGGGTCTGCGAGGTGGTGTGCGCCGCGCTCGTGGACCCATACCTCGAGGTCCGGCCACTCGCGCACGAGGGCGCCCGCGGCGCCGGCGTGGTCGAAGTGGATGTGCGTCAGCAGCAGCGCGCGCGGGCGGTCGTCGGCGAGCGCGTCGAGGAGCGTGTCGACGCTCGACTCGGGCCCGGGGTCGACGATGACGTCGTCGACCTGCCAGGCGCAGATGACGTGCCTGCGGCCCAGGTGGCAGACGTCGATCGCGCGCATCCGCGGTGACGCTACCGGCTCGGCTTCACGGGCGGCGACGGCAAGCAGCGGGAGCTGCGGGAAGCGTCAGCCGGCTTCCTCGTCCGTCTCGTCCGCGCCGCCGCTCTCCTGCATGATCGCCGAGACGTCGAGCGCGTCGCCGCCGTCCTCGCCGCCGGCGCCGCCGCCGCGCTCCTCGGCCGCCTGGATCTGCTCGTCGCGGAGCGCGTCCACGCCCTCCGGGATCTCGCTGCTGGCGGCGTCGCCCTGGCCGGTGTCCGGCGGGGCATAGCCGAGGTCGGGGGGCTCGTTCTGTCGGACCTGGTTGGGATGAGCTTCGTCTGCCATATGGATCTCCTCCCGGAATCGCTGGTTGCCTTTGGCCGTACCCCGAATGAGGCGCCTCCATACGCGGTCGCCGGTACCATCCCCGGCCATGAGCGAGACGCCGGCGCACCGCCTGCCAGAACCCGACAGGCCGTGGATGATGCGCACCTACGCAGGCCATTCGACGGCGAGGAGGTCGAACGAGCTGTATCGCTCGAACCTCGCCAAGGGCCAGACCGGGCTGTCGATCGCGTTCGACCTGCCGACGCAGACCGGCTACGACTCCGACCACGAGCTCGCTCGCGGCGAGGTCGGCAAGGTCGGCGTGCCGATCAGCCATCGCGGCTCGATGGCCGAGCTGATGGACGGCATCCCGCTGGAGACGATGAACACGTCGATGACGATCAACGCCACGGCCGCATGGCTGCTGGCGCTCTACATCGTCACCGCCGAATCACATCCGACCCACCCCGTCGACCAGAAGGGCCTGCAGGGCACGACGCAGAACGACATCGTCAAGGAGTTCCTGGCGCGCGGCACCTACGCCTTTCCGCCCGGCCCCTCGATGCGGCTGACCGCCGACCTGATCGCCTACACGGTCACCGAGGTCCCGCGCTGGAACCCGATCAACATCTGCTCCTACCACCTGCAGGAGGCGGGCGCCACGCCGGTGCAGGAGATCGCCTACGCGCTCTCCAACGCGATCGCGGTGCTCGACGCCGTGCGCGAACGCGTCGACGAACAGCTCATGGGCAAGGTCTTCTCGCGGATCTCGTTCTTCGTCAATGCCGGCCTGCGGTTCGTCGAGGAGCACGCGAAGCTGCGCGCGATGTCCGGGCTGTGGGAGCAGATCGGGCGCGAGCGATACGGCGTGGAGGACCCCAAGCACCTGCGCTTCCGCTACGGAGTGCAGGTCAACTCGCTCGGCCTGACGGAGTCGCAGCCGGAGAACAACGTCCAGCGGATCGTGCTCGAGGCGCTCGGCGTCACCCTCGGCCGCGACGCCCGGGCGCGGGCGATCCAGCTGCCCGCGTGGAACGAGGCGCTCGGCCTGCCGAGGCCGTGGGATCAGCAGTGGTCGCTGCGCATCCAGCAGATCCTCGCCTACGAAACCGACCTGCTCGAGTACCCCGACATCTTCGAGGGCTCGAAGGTCATGGAGGGCCTCGTCGCCGAGCTCGCCGACGGCGCCCGCGCCGAGATGGCCGTCGTCGAGGAGCATGGCGGCGCGGTCGAGGCGGTGCCGTACATGAAGGCGTCGCTAGTCGACTCGCACCGCGAGCGGATCCGCCGCATCGAGGCGGGCGAGCTCGTCATCGTCGGCCACAACAAGTACCGCGAGACCGAGCCCTCGCCGCTCGCCGAGGGCGAGGACGGTGGGATCATGACGGTCGACCCGGGCGTCGAGGCCGAGGCGAGGGCGGCGCTGGAGGAGTGGCGCGCGCGCCGCGACCAGGACGCCGTCGATGCGGCGCTCGATGAGCTGCGTGCCGCCGCCGCCGATGACAGCGTGAACATCATGGCGGCGACGATCACCGCGGCGCGCGCGGGCGCGACGACCGGAGAGTGGGCGCAGGCGCTGC
Source organism: Solirubrobacteraceae bacterium (assembly GCA_035553935.1). Lineage (GTDB taxonomy): Bacteria > Actinomycetota > Thermoleophilia > Solirubrobacterales > Solirubrobacteraceae > CADCVQ01. The sequence continues at coordinate 206 of DATMJM010000342.1, read as the reverse complement.
GCGACTCCTTCGGCGACTACCGCGCCCCGACCGGCGTCGGCGAGGCATCTGCCGGGCCGGCCGCCGCGGGCGCGGAGCTCGAGCAGCTGCGCGACGAGGTAGCCCGCGTCGGCGATGCCCTCGGGCGCCGGATCAAGATCCTCGTCGGCAAGCCCGGGCTCGACGGGCACTCCAACGGAGCCGAGCAGATCGCTGTTCGCGCGCGC
>DATMJM010000341.1:0-8779 GCA_035553935.1 Solirubrobacteraceae bacterium | reverse complement strand
GTCGTGAAGCCGGTTCCCGTGAGCGCGGAGCGCGCCTGGAAGCGCGCGGCCTCCTGCGACATGCCGGTCAGCACGAACGCGACCGTCGCCACCCGCGTGATCAGCAGCGAGATGACGGCGACGACCAGGACGGTTCCCACGGCGATGATGCCGTCGGCCTACCCGATCGTCCGGCGGCGTCAGTCCTCGTCTGCCGTGCCGGCCTGCGCCAGCAGGCGCTCGATCGCCGCCAGGTGCCCGCGCACGTTCGCCGCCATCGCGTCGACGATCTTGCGCGCCTCCTCGATGCCGGTCGTCGCGTTGGTCAGCTGCGACTTGATGCGCCGCACATCCTCCATCGCGCCCTGCGCGCGCTCGACCTCGACGCCCAGCGCAGCCTCGTCGATGCCGCCGCTCGCCGCGCGGGCCATCAGCACGCGGGCGCGGGCCAGGCCGTAGGCGACCTCGAGCGCGAGCGTCGAGCACTCGTCCGGGTCGAACGTCACGAACAGCTTGTCGCCGTTGAACTCGCGCAGCGGGTGCGTGCGCGCGGGGAGCTTGTCCTCGGCCGGCACGACGAGGACGGCGTAGTCGGCGGCGCGGGTCTCCAGCGCCGCGTCGAGCTCGGCGAGCGCCTCGTTTCTGGAGAGCTTCTTGTTTTTGGCCTCGAAGACGATCTTGCCGCGCGGCGGCCCGGTGCAGGCGTCGATCGCGACGACGAAGTCGCCCTTCTTGCCGCCCTCGCCGCGCAGGTCGCCCACGGCGCGGCAGTCGTCGCCGCGCGCGGTGGCGACGGCGTCGAGCGCGGCGGCCACCGCCTCCTCGTACGTGCGGCCCTTGGCCGTTCCCTTGTCCTCGACGTCGGCGATCTCGGCGAGCTTCTCCTTGTCGGCGCGCAGCCGTGCGATCTCCAGGTTCATCTGCTCGAGCTTCTCGGTCATCGCGCGCATCTGCTCAGCCTGCTGGCCGGCGATCTGCCGCGTCGCGGCGAGGTGCGCGTTCTGGAAGCCGTGCAGCGGGTTGGACTCGCTGTCGGCGGAGAACTGGCGCCGCAGGTCCTCGCGCATCTGCACCGTGACGTCCGCGAGCAGGGCCTTGACGCGGTTGTGCACGGCCACCGACGACTCGTCGCCGAAGTGCCGCGCCAGCGCCTTCGTGACGTGGCCGTGCTCGGGGCCGAAGACCTCGTCGACCTTCGCGTCCAGCCGCTCGGCGACCTTCCGAGCGCGCTCGACGAACTCGGCGTCCAGCTCGCGCGCGGCCTTCTCGAACTCGGCCTTGACGAACTCGGCGTTGGCTCCCGTCTGCTCGCGGTCGAGCACGCGGGCGCCGATCTCGATCGCCTCGACGACGAACCGCGCCGGGTCCTGCCGCTCGGCGGCGAGCCGCACGGCGGTCTCGTCGTCGACGACCAGCCAGTCGATCGCCAGGCGGTCGTTGACGACGTGGACCCGCGCAAGGGGCAGGGGGGTGGCAGCTTGCATCGACATCAGGTCGCACGGTACGGGCCGCACCTGACGGATCGCGCGCTCAGCCGCGGCGCGCGACCCACCAGCGCAGCAGATCCTGGCGCTGGTGCGAGAGCGGATCGGCGTGCGGGTTGCGCCGGCGCACGAGCTCGAGCGCCTCGCGCGGGTCGATCCCCTCGTGCAGCGCGAGGACCGCCGCCGCCACCACCGCGGAGCGCTGCATGCCGGCGCGGCAGTGCACGTAGACGCGCTCGCCGTCCTGCAGCCAGCGCAGGGCCGTCGTCGCGGCCCGCTCGATGTGGCCCGGCAGGAGGTTGCCGTAGTCGACGACCTCGACGCGCTCCTCGCGGATGTCCGCTTCGGCGAGCGCGGCGGCGCACGCCTCGCGGGCGCCGGACAGCTCGTACTCGACGTCCTGCACGAGGTTGAAGACGGCGGTGACGCCGGCGTCGCGCAGCGCGGCGACGTCGTCGGCATCCTGCGGGTAGGCCCCCATCAGCAGGTCGTCGCCGATCTCCGCGAACCCGAAGCGCTGAAACCAGTCGGACATCCGGTTGCAATGTAGTGGCCCGTCTTCGCAACGCCCGGCGTCCGGTTGCGCGACGGACCACCCGTCGCGCGCGCGACTCCGCGCCCGCCGCGGCGGCGCCGCTGCATACTCGTGCGATGAGCCCGCTCGCCAACGCCCTGGAGGAGGCCGGCGGCACGGCGGCGCCACGCGAGCGGTCGGCGCATCTGCGCGCGCTGCTGCGCGACGAGCTCGCCCGCTCGGCCCGCGAGCTCGAGCTGCCGCGCTCGGGCCGCGACGAGCCCGTGACCGTCGCGTTCGCCGCCGCGGAGCGCGCGCTCGTCGCGGCGGTCCCCGTTCCCGATGCCGTCCGCGCCGACCCGGCGGTGGCGTCCGAGCGCGGCTTCCTGGCAGCGGCAGCGGCGATCGGCGCGCTCGCCGAGAGCGCCGGGCTCGGGCCGCCGGACGGCCCGGGCGAGCTGCTGCTCGAGGCGGGATCGCTCGACGGGCACCTCGCGCTGCGCCTGCCCGCGCCCGCCGAGAGCGAGGACGCCGAGCTCGCCACAGTCGCCTTCGACGAGCACGCGGCGCCGATCGCGCGGCTGCGCAGCCGCGGGCTGGCGCTGCCGGCGCACGTCCTCGCCGACGCCGGCGACTGGCGGCGGCCGGCGGCGCCGGCGCTGCGCAGCGCCGAGCTCGTCGCGCGCCTCGGCGGCCGGCCTGCCGACGGCGAGTCGGTCGCGGCGCACGAGGACGCGGTGCTCGCGGTGCTCGGCGCGGGCGCGGCGGCCGCGCGGCCGCACGACGACCCGCAGCCCGCGCGGCGGATCGCGCGGCGGATCCTGCAGCGCCTCAACGGGATGGGCAAGTGGGGCGGCTACCACACGGACTTCCGCCACCTCTCGCGCGGCTTCGCCGGCAACGAGCGGGCGCTGGCCGACGCGGTCGGCGAGGCGCTGCTCGCCGCGGGGCTGCTCGAGGAGAAGCCGAGCGTCGGGCAGCGCCACGTCTTCCTCAATCCGCGCCGCGCGGCGGACATCCACCGGCTGATCGAGGATGGCGCCGTTCCCCGGGGCCTGCGGCTGCCGGGCTGAGCGGCGGCAGGCGGGGCAGATCATCTAGATTCCCGCCGATGCTGCTCGACAGCCTGTCAACCAAGGCGCTCACCGTCCGCACGCTGGTCGCCTGCGGCATGTTCGGCCCGACCCGCCCGGACAAGCTCGTGCGCACGATCAAGGCGATCAAGGACTGGGGCCCGACGGTTGCCGCCGGGTTCACGGCTGCGGCGATCCGCTATCCCGACGACGCCGCGATCATCGACGAGGCCGGCTCGCTGACGTTCGCCGAGGTCCACCGGCGCACGAACGCGCTCGCGCACGCGTGGAGCGACGACGGGATCGTCGAGGGCGACAACATCGCGCTGCTGTGCCGCAACCACCGCGGCTTCGTCGAGGCGATGGTGGCGTGCTCGAAGCTCGGCGTCCACGCGCTGTTTCTCAACACCGCCTTCGCCGGCCCGCAGCTCGCCGAGGTCTGCGCCCGCGAGAACCCGACGGCGCTCGTCTACGACGACGAGTTCGAGGCCCTCGTCGAGGGCGCCGCGCAGCAGCGCAGACGCTACATCGCCTGGTCGGACGGCGGTGCGGCGCAGGCGGGCGCCGAGCTGCTGGAGGACCTCATCGCGCGCGGCGACCCGCGCGACGCCGTCGTGCCCGACACGAAGGGCAAGATCGTCATCCTCACGAGCGGCACGACGGGCACGCCGAAGGGGGCAAGCCGCAAGCAGCCCGAGACCCTGGACCCGGTCGCGGGGCTCATCGAGAAGATCCCCCTGCGGGCGCGCGAGCGCACGCTGATCGCCGCGCCGCTGTTTCATTCGTGGGGCCTGGCGCACTTCATCCTCGCCATCGGGCTGTCGTCGACGCTCGTCTTGCGCCGCCGCTTCGACGCCGAGGACACGCTGCGCGCGATCGACGAGCACGGCGCGACCGCGCTGATCGTCGTGCCGGTGATGCTGCAGCGGATGCTCGAGCTCGGCGAGAAGACGATCCACCGCTACGACACCGGCTCGCTGCGCGTGATCGCGGCCAGCGGCTCGGCGCTGCCCGGCGAGCTGGCGACGCGCGTGATGGACACCTTCGGCGACGTCCTCTACAACCTCTACGGATCGACCGAGGTGGCATGGGCGACGGTCGCCACGCCGCAGGACCTGCGCGCCGCGCCCGGCACCGCGGGGCTGCCGCCGCGCGGCACCGTCGTGCGCCTCTACGACGCCGAGGGCAACGAGGTCGGGCCGGGCCAGACGGGGCGCATCTTCGTCGGCAACGAGCTGTGCTTCGACGGCTACTCGGGCGGCGGCAACAAGGCCGTCATCGACGGCCTGCTGTCCTCCGGCGACGTCGGCCACTTCGACGACGCGGGGCGCCTGTTCGTCGACGGCCGCGACGACGAGATGATCGTCTCCGGCGGCGAGAACGTCTTCCCCCGCGAGGTCGAGGACACGATCGCGATGCTCGACGGTGTCGAGGAGGTGGCGGCGGTCGGCGTCGAGGACGTCGACTTCGGGCAGCGCCTGAAGGCCTACGTCGTCGTCTGCGACGGCGCCGCGCTCTCCGAGCAGGACGTCAAAACCCACGTGAAGGCCAACCTCGCGCGCTACAAGGTCCCACGCGAGGTCGTCTTCCTCGACGAGCTGCCGCGCAACGCGACCGGCAAGGTGCTCAAGCGCGAGCTCGTGAAGCTGTAGCGCGGGCGCGGGACGCTGACGCCGACCCGCTCGTGGATACTGCGTGTCATGGGGGCCAGGACGCCGCAGCCTGACGCCGCCCGCAGCGATGCCGTCCGCCGGGAGCTGCGATGGATCGGGATCGTGATCCTCGCCGTCCTGCTGACGGCGTCGGTCCTGCTCTACCTCTTCCCGGAGCGGGTGGGCCGGCAGACGGACTCGTTCCTGGATCCGGGCGGCTTCGCCTGGCCGGTCGGGCCGCACATGACGGCGATGTTCATGGGCGCCTGCTACGGCGCGGGCGCGTACTTCTTCTGGCGTGTGTCCTTCGGCGGCAGCTGGCACGCCGTCGCCGCCTACTTTCCCGGGATCGCCGTCTTCACGTGGCTCATGGGCATCGCCACGTTCGTGCACTGGGACCGGTTCAACCACGATCACGTCGCGTTCGTCGCATGGCTGGTGCTGTACGTCTCGACGCCGCTGCTCGTCCCGCTGCTGTACCTGCGAAACCGCGCCGCCGATCCAGGGCGGCCAGACGCCGAGGACGCCGTCGTGCCGCCGCCGGTGCGCCGCCTGGCGCTGGCGGGCGGCGTCGGCCTGCTGTGCCTCGCGGCCGTCATGTACCTCGCGCCCGCGGCGGCGGCCGACGCCGCGCCGTGGATGCTCACCCCGCTCACCAGCCGCGTCCTGGCGGCGTTCCTCGCGGCGGTCGCGGTGGCCGCGCTCCTGCTGTCGCGCGACGCGCGCTGGAGCGCCTGGCGGACGAACGTGCGCGCCGGCGTCCTGTCGGCCGCGCTGCTGCTGGTCGCCGCCGCGCGGGCGTGGGAGGAGCTCGAGACGTCACGACCGGCGACCTACGCGTTCCTCGCCGCGGCGGGGACCGTCTGCGTCGGCGGCATCGTGCTCGACGCCGTCCTGCAGCGGCGCGCCCGCGCGAGCTGAGCGGCCATCGCGCGGCGCTAGCCTTGAGGGCCCCGATGGCACCCCGCACCGACAGCTTCGATCTCGGCCGCCTGCGGCTGACCTCGGGCGAGGGCCGGCGCCTGCAGCTCGAGGTCGCGCTCGACCCGCTGCGGTTCGGCGGCGAGACCTACGCGGTGACGCCGGGGGCGGTCGACGCGGTGCTCGACATCTCGCGCACGACGCACAACGGCTACGCGCTGCGCCTGCGCTTCGGGGCGTCGCTGGACGGGCCGTGCATGCGCTGCCTGGAGCCCGCCCGGCCTGCGATCTCGGTCGACGCGCTCGAGGTCGACCAGCCCGGCGACGTCGAGGAGCTGCGCAGCCCCTACGTCTCCGACGAGGTGCTCGACCTGCATGGGTGGGCGCGCGATGCCCTGGCGCTCGCGCTGCCGGCGCAGCTGCTGTGCCGCGAGGACTGCGCCGGCCTGTGCCCGGTGTGCGGCGAGGACCTCAACGCCGCCGGCCCCGGACACGCCCACGAGCGCGCACCGGACCCGCGCTGGGCGAAGCTCCGCGAGATCAGGTTCGAGTAGGACGGCCCGCGCGGATGTCTTCCGCGCGGCCGGCGTCGTCTGGCGGCTCGGGCGGCAGCGCCTTCGGTGGGGTCGCATACTCGACCGACGGCGTCGCGCGGCGGGCGATCCGCTCGAGGTCCTCGGGCGCCGCGACGAGCGGCCGGATGCCGGGCGCGAGCTGGACGTGCTCGGCGTCGTCGAGGAGGTCGCGGTAGCCGGCGGTGCCGGGCGGCTCGAAGGTCACGTCGACGTCGACGTGGCGCGTGATGAACGAGCACGGCGCGAGCTCGCGCAGGTCGACGCGGCGGTAGTCGAGCTCGGTCTGCGCGCGCCGTCCGGCGATGCCGAGCTCGCCGTCCATCGCCTGCAGCGCCGCGCAGAGGCGCCCGGCGTTGCGCGCGTAGGCGGCGGGGACGATCGTCAGCCCGGCGACGAACCCGCCGTCGTCGTGGATCGCCTGCGCGACGTCGCCTGCGACGACGAACTCCACGTCGTGGTCCGCCAGCGTCCGCAGGGCCTCCAGCAGCGCCGGATCGAGCTCGAGCTCGCTCATGCCGTTACCGTTCGCGCGGCGCCGGGCCACTCCTTCCCGATTTTCCCGGCCGTCCGGCGCGCTGCGCTACCCTTCCGCAGCCATGGCGGTTCCCAAGCAGAAGCAGTCGCACGCCCGCACCGCGCAGCGCCGCGCCCAGCACAAGATGGCGGACCCGGTCTTCAATGCCTGCCCGCAGTGCCACAGCCCGCGCCGCCCGCACCGCGTCTGCCCGGTGTGCGGCCACTACGCCGGCCGCGAGGTCGTCGCGCCGACGGCGCACGACCACCACGAACACTAGGACCGGCCGGCTCGTGCCGGCCCCACGTATCAGGGCGCTGATCGACCGCTCGGACGGGATGTCCCCGCTCGAGTCGGGCCACGTGCCCGTCATCGCGGTCGACGCCAACGGCGCGGACCTCGGGCCGTCGGAGGTCGCCGCCGGCGCGAACCTCGCCGCCGCGCAGGGCATCCGCGTGCTGCTCTTCGGGCCGGCCGCCGAGCTCGGCGCCGCCGGGCCGGGGATCGAGGTCATCGACGCGCCGCAGTCGATCGCCAAGGAGGCCAACCCGGCCGCCGCCGCGCGCGCCAATCCCGAGTCCTCGATCGTCCGAGCGGCGCAGGCCGTCGCGGCGGGCGACGCCGACGCGCTCGTCTCGGCGGGTGCGACCGGCGCCGCGCTCGCCGCAGCGCTGTTCAACATCAAGCGCGACCGCGGCATCCTGCGCCCGGCGCTCGCCGCCACGATCCCGGTGCCCGGCATGCCCGTCACGCTCGTCGACGTCGGCGCGAACACCGAGGTGCGCCCCGAGCACCTCGTCCAGTTCGCCTTCATGGGCTCCGCGCTCGCGCACGTGGTGCACGGCGTCGACAAGCCGCGCGTCGCGCTGCTGTCCGTCGGCGAGGAGAAGACGCGCGGCTCGCCGCTGACGATCGACGTCCACGGGCGGCTGGCGGCGATCGGCGGGCTGAACTTCGTCGGCAACATCGAGGGCCACGCGCTCGTCGAGGGCAAGGCCGACGTCGTCGTCACCGACGGGTTCACCGGCAACGTCGCGCTGAAGGTCATGGAGGGCGTGTCGGCCAAGATGATCGCGCTGCTGCGCGAGACCGCGACCTCATCGCAGCGCGCGAAGGCCGGCGGCCTGCTCATGAAGCCCGCGCTGCGGGCGTTTCGCGACGAGATCCATCCCGAGATCGCCGGCGGCGCGTACCTGCTGGGCCTGCGCAAGCTCGGCGTGGTCGGCCACGGGCGCTTCACGAGCCGCGGCTTCGCGCAGGCGATCCTGCTCGCTGCGCGTGGCGTCACAGGCGACATCACCGGGCGCACGCACGACGCGCTCGAGCGCGCCGGCGCGCTGCGCAAGCCGGGCGCCGCGCTGTCCGAGAGCGGCTCTACGGTGTCGGCATGACCAGGCAGGAAGTCTTCGCGCTCGTCCAGGCGCACCTCGTCGACGAGCTCGAGATCGACCCGGCCCGGATCGACGACAGCACGAACTTCCGGGTGGACCTCGAGGCCGACTCGCTGGACCTCTACACGCTGGTGCAGGAGCTCGAGGACTCCTACGGCGTGAGGATGACCGATGAGCAGGCGGCGAGGATCGTCACCGTCGGCCAGGCCGTCGACTTCGTCCTGGAGCACGCCGCCGTCCACGAGCCCTACGAATCCTGAAGCTGCTCGACGAACTCCTGCAGGAACTGCCCGAGCACCTCTACCGGCAGGTCTTCACGCATGCCTCCTGGACCGAGCGCCGCAGCGACTCCTACTCGCGCCTGGCGTTTCTCGGCGACTCCGTGCTGAGCCTCGCGGTGACGTCGCATCTGTACCCGCGCCTGGAGGCCGAGCGCTTCGGCGCCGGACGGCTGACGAAGATCCGCGCCCAGAGCGTGTCCGGCGTGTCGTGCCGCGCCGTCGCCGAGCGCCTCGGCGTGCCCGACAAGCTGCGCGCGTCGGCGCCGGAGGGAACCGGCCAGAGCGCCGAGTCGCTCGTCGAGACCGAGCGCGTGCTGGCGTCCGTCATCGAGGCGGTGATCGGCGCCTGCTACCTGCACGCCGGCTACGAACGCACCGCGGCCGCCGTTGTCGAG
>DATMJM010000340.1:0-6756 GCA_035553935.1 Solirubrobacteraceae bacterium | reverse complement strand
CAGGACGCTGCGCCAGACGCAGATGCATCCGTCGATCATCACGTGGAACCTCGCCAACGAGGTCGCGGGCGGCGGGCATCCGAAGGGCCAGATCCCGTACGTCGACTCGATGGCCGCCGAGCTTCACCGGACCGATCCCAGCCGGCCGGTCGCGCTCGACATCTGGGGAGCGCACCCGCCGCGCAGGATGTCGCGGATCTACAACAACATCGACATGATCGGCTGGACGAACTACATCGGCTGGTATGAGGCGACGCACGCGCCGCAGTCCGAGCTGCGCAAGCTGATCCGCACGCGCCTGTCGAAGCTGCGCCGGGTCTTCCCGAACAAGGTGATCGCGGTGACGGAGTTCGGCGCCGAGGCCAACGGCCGCAACCCGACGACGAAGCCGGGCGGCTATGCCTTCCAGGCGCACCTGCTCGACCTGCACCTGACGACGTACGGCTCGATTCCCAACCTCGCGGGCGCGCTCGTGTGGAACCTGCGCGACTTCGCCGTCGCGCCGACGTTCTACGGCGGCTCGATCAAGACCCAGGTGCCCCACATCAAGCTCGTGCGCGGCCTCAACCAGAAGGGCCTGTTCGACGTGCGCAACGCCGCCAAGCCGTCGGTCAAGGTCGTCAGCGGGCGCTTCGCCGCGCAGGCGGCCGCCGAGGGTCGCTAGCCGCACGAGCCGCCGCCGGCAGCGGCTCGATAGCGTTGCCGCCGATGACTTACGATCGCGGAGGACGGCAAACATGAGCGTGGCTGACCAGCATCTGTGGGGCGGCGAGACGGCCAAGGCGGTCGAGAACTTCCCCGTGTCCGGCGAGCAGGTGCCGGCGAGCGTCGTCCACTGGCTCGCGGCGATCAAGGGTGCTGCCGCGCGCGTCAACGCCGATCTCGGCAAGCTCGACTCCGACCTCGCCGAGCGCATCGGCCATGGCGCCGACGAGATCGCGGAGGGCCGCCACGACGACCAGTTCCCGGTCGACGTCTTCCAGACCGGGTCGGGGACGTCCACGAACATGAACGCCAACGAGGTCATCGCGAACCTCGCCGGCGAGGACGCGCACCCCAACGACCACGTGAACATGGGCCAGTCGTCCAACGACGTCTTCCCGAGCGCCGTGCACCTCGCCGCGCTCGACGAGGCGACGAACACGCTCCTCCCGGCGCTCGAGCATCTCGAGGCCGCGCTCGCGGCGAAGGCGAGCGAGTTCGAGGACGTCGTGAAGTCCGGGCGCACGCACCTCATGGATGCGGTCCCGGTGACGCTCGGCCAGGAGTTCGCCGGCTATGCGGCGCAGGTGCGCCTCGGCGCGCGGCGCGTGCGCAACGCGCTGCCGCAGGTCTCCCAGATCCCGCTGGGCGGCACGGCGGTCGGCAACGGGCTGAACACGCACCCGGAGTTCGCCGCCCGGATCCGGGCCCGGCTCAGCGAGGCCAGCGGCCTGGAGATCTCGCCGCCCGAGGATCCGTTCGAGGCGCAGGCCAACCGCGACGCGCTCGTCGAGCTGTCGGGGGCGCTGAAGGTCGTCGCGGTCTCGCTGTCGAAGATCGCCCAGGACCTCGCGCTCATGGGATCCGGGCCGCGCGCCGGGATCGGCGAGATCCTCCTGCCGGAGCTGCAGAAGGGCTCGTCGATCATGCCGGGCAAGGTCAACCCGGTCATCCCCGAGGTCGTCCTGCAGGTCGGCGCGCAGGTCATCGGCAACGACGCCGCGATCACGGTCGGCGGGCTGCAGGGCAACTTCGAGCTCAACGTGCGCATCCCGCTCATCGCGCGCAACCTGCTGCAGTCCATCCACCTGCTGTCGACGACCGGGCGCCTGTTCGCCGACAAGTGCGTCGGCGGGATCGAGGCCAACCTCGACGGCTGCCGGCGCTCGGCCGAGTCGACGCTCGCCGCCGCGACCGCCCTGAACCCCTACATCGGCTACGACAAGGCGGCTGCGATCGTCAAGGAGGCGGCCCTCTCGGGGCGCATGCTGCGCGACGTCGCGCTCGAGCACGGCGTCGACGAGGCGACCTTCGACGAGGCGATGGACCTGCGACGCATGGCACGCGGCAGCGCCGCGTAGCGCGCGACTACGCCGTGAACTGCTCGACGACCTCGTAGAGAGCCGTCGGCACCGGTCGCGGCGACGACGTAGGGCTTGATCGCCTCGAGCTGCGCGGCCCGCCTGCCGTCCTGTGCCGCGGATGCGCACCATGTTGAACCGGACCCACGCCGCGGGCGGGTCGTCCGTGTCGAGGCCGCCCATGAAGGCGTGGCGGAAGTCGTCGAACGAGCCGGGCCTCAGCGCGCGGACCGTCACTGCGCAGATCACGGGCCTCCTGGTGGTTGGCTGTCTGGCGCGCGTCGCGCGGCGGCGCGCCCGGCGGTCACAGGCAGAACGCGGTCAGCTCGCGCGCGACGCCGACCGGGTCGTCGTAGGCGATGAGAAAGCCGGTGCTCGGCAGCACTCGCAGCTGCGCGTCGGCCAGCAGGTCGAGCGCCTCCTCGGCGCCTGCGAGCGGGTGGAGCTGATCGCGGTCGGCCCACAGCAGCAGCACCGGCGCGGCGATCCGCCCGTAGGCCTCGAGCAGGTCGCTCTGCGCTCCCGCCGGCCAGCGCCGCACCCAGCGCGACCACGAGCGCGCGAGGTTCGCGTTGCCCGCCACGTCGGCCGTCGCGTGGCGCACGAGGTCGCGGGCGGCCGGATTGTCCCGCGCGGTGAGCTTCATCCCGTGCTCGGGGCGGTATGCGAGCCGCACGGCGTGCGACACGAGCCGGTCCAGGCCGGGCAGCGCGGCCGCCGGAGCGAGCGCGCGCAGCGGCATCGCCAGGCGCGACCGCGCGGGAGGGCGGTGCAGCCGGTTGGGCATGAGCACGAGGCGCGACGGCACGATCTGTCCCGTGACGGTGGCCCGCAGGAGGATCTCTGCCCCCGCACCGTGGCCACCGACGAGCGGATGGGCGCCGCACGTCTGGCGGCAGAAGGCGGCCATCACCTCGGCAAGCCAGTCCTGCGTGTAGGGATGGCGCGGGCGATCCTCGGAGTCGCCGTGCAGCGGCAGGTCGGGCAGCACGAGCCGGAAACGGTCGGCGAGGTGCTCGACGAGCGGGGCGAACTCGCGATGCGAGAGCGCCGCGCTGTGGACGAGGCACAAGCCGGGACCGGCGCCGGCTTCGCGGTAGGCGATCCGCGCCCCGTCACGGTGGTGGTAGAGGCGCAGCTTCATCCGCGCCGCTCGCCCGCCCCGCGCCCTCGCGCGAGCGCGGCCACAGAGGCGGGGCTCGCGCCCTGGTCGAGCGTGGCGACCTGTTGCACGCGGCGCGCGAGCTGCGCGGCGACGGCGCCGCTGCTGCGCGTCGCCCCCGCCTTGACGGCGCCGGAGAGGTAGCCGAGCCGCAGCGCGGCGTCCGGCCGGGTCGCGGCATTTCTGCGCAGCGCGTCGGCGACGCGCACGAACACGATCCCGAGCGACTGCAGCTCCCCCTCCGTCCGAGCCGAGCCGACGCAGCTCGACAGCCGCGTCCCGTCGGCGAGCGTCACGGCGTCCGGCGCCTGCCGGAGCGCCGTCAGGACCGTCTCCGGCCCCTCCAGGCAGGCGTCCGGCACCCCGTCGCCGCCGCCTTCGGCGCAGCCCGTCACCAGGAGGGCCACCGTCAGCACCACGAGCCGGCCGCGCATGGCGGGATCCTATGTCGCGCTCGCAGCGCTAGTCCGCACCGGCGGCGCGGCCGCGCGGGCGCTGCTTGCCGGCGTCGGCGCTCGGCGCGTCGGCATCGGTCGCGATCGCATCGGCGATCCGTCCCTCGATCGCCAGCTCGGTGTCGAAGTCCGCGCGGTCCGCGTGGCGGTACTCGAGGCCGCGGCCGGTCAGCAGCGCGGCGAGGACCTCGACGACGCGCGCGTCTAGCTGGCGCCCCGCGACGCGCCGCAGCTCGGTGATCGCCTGAAAGGACGTCATCCGATCGCGATACGTGTCCTCGGCCGTGAGGGCGTCGTACACCTCGGCGACGGCGACGATGCGCGCGATCTGCGGTATCTCGTCGCCCTTCAGGCCGTCGGGGTAGCCGCGGCCGTCGATCCGCTCGTGATGCGCGCGCACGATCTGAGCGACCGGGCCGTAGACGCCGAGGTCGCGCAGCAGGTCCGCGCCCAGCGCGGGATGCTCGTTGATCAGATCCCAGTCGTCCTGCGTCAGCGTGCCGTGGCGTTCCATGACGCGGTCGGGCAGGGCGAAGCGGCCGATGTCGTGCAGCAGCCCCGCGGTGTGCGCGAGCTCGGCGTCGCGCCGGCTCATCCCGCACTCCAGCGCGATGTCGCGCGCGAACGCTGCGACCGCCGCGCTGTGGCGCGCAGTCCGGCGGTCGCGCCGGTCGAGCGCGCGCACGAGCGACGACAGCACGCCCCACGACAGCGCGGCGTACTGCCCGGTGCGCTCGCGCGCGATGACGACGAGCCGCGACATGTAGCTGAAGCCGGCGATGATGAGCACGAGGAAGATGCCGGCGATGCCGCCCAGCTGCGCGAAGACGCCGGCGATCGCGACCGTCAGCGCGACGGTGAGCGCGAGCGACGGCAGCAGCTCGCGCGGTGGGCGCAGCGCGACGCGCAACGGGCTGCCGTCGCGCAGCACGACCAGCACGCTCAGCACGACGTAGTTGAGCACGAGGAAGCCGATCGCCACCAGTGCCAGCACCGCCAGCTCGACGGCGTGGCCGTCCTGCATCGTCCCCACGAGCGCCCCGTACAGCAGCGCCGCGAGCAGGCTCGGGACCGCCGCCGCCGCGAGGTTGATGGGAAGCGCGGAGCTCCGGTACGGCCGCGCGTCCTTGCGGTAGCGGCGCACGCCGAACGTCACGACCTCGGCCGCCACCGGGATGAGAAAGGCCCCGGCCGGACCGACGAACGCGACGGCCAGCATGAAGCACACGAACGCCGCCGAGATGTCGATCGTGCCCTCCCACACCGATGCCGCGAGGACGCTGACGATTGCGCCGCCGGCGAGCACCAGCGTCAGCGGCTCGAACAGCTCCGCCGTCGAGACGAGCAGCAGCGCAGGGGCCGACGCGAGCAGGAGCGCGAGCGCGGCCGCGACGGCCATCCGCGGATGTGCGGCGTTCGGCGCGTCCCTCACGCGACAACCGTACCGGCAAGGCATAGAGTGCTCATGTCAGACGAGCGCCCTGAGGGGTGTCCGACGTCGGGCCTCGTTCAGCGCGGGGCCCTTCGTCGTCAGTTGGTGCGGAAGGCGCCGCCGGTCGCTGCCAGGACGGTGACGACGGTGATGAGCAGGGGGCTGTACATACGCGTCTTGAGGCTGGTCATCTTCTACCTCCGGTGGTGTGGGTGGTGAACGGCGCCAAAGGTAGCCGAGGGTTCGCGGGTGCAGAGGCGCCGTGGACGATGATCTCGCGGCGCCGCGCGAGGGCGTGCAAAGTGCATCGCTTTGGCCGGTGGAGGCCGTGCACTACGCGACTTCGCGCTGCCGCGACTTGATCGACGCGAGCATTTCTGGCAGGGGCCGACCACCGTGCGCTCAGCGCGCGACGACGCGCGACCTCGCGCCGTACGCGAAGCTGCGAAAGCGGCGCAAGAGGCACAGTTGCGCGGCCGAAGGCTCCACGTTGACGAATCGTACGTTTGCATCGCTCCGGGGGAGGACCGATCATGTTCAGGCGGTGCGGACCCTGAAGACCAGCGAGGCGGCCCTGCTGCTGAACGTGAGCCCGAACACGCTGCGCGCGTGGGAGCGGCGCTTCGGCTACCCGAAGCCGCAGCGCTCGGCGGGCCGCCACCGCCTGTACGCCTACGGCGAGCTGGTGGCGCTGCGCGACGCCCTGCAGCAGGGCTTGTCGATCTCGTCGGCGGTGAGCCTTGCGCGTGAGGCGCTGAGCACCGACACGCACACGCTGGTCGGGGCGCTGTCGGCGTTCGAGCTCGATCGGGCGGACAGCGCGATGGAGTCGGCGCTCGCGTCGCGCTCGCTGGAGCGCTCGGTGGAGGAGGTGCTGCTGCCGTCGCTTGACGAGCTCGGCGCGCGCTTGGGAACAGACAGCGCGCCGTGGGCGTTCGCGGCGCGCTGGGCCGATAGCTGGCTGCGCCGGGCGCAGCGCCTCGCGCCGCCGCCGCTGCGCCGGCTGGCGATCCTCGTGGGCGACGCGACGCGCAACGAACTCGATCCCGATGCGCTGGCGGCGCGGGCCCTCGAGCTGTTCTGCGGCCGCTCGGGCGCGCGCGTCATGGTCCTTCCGGTGGGCCGCGTCTCCGGGCTGACGGACGTCGTCGAGTCGCTGTCGCCCGCCGCCGTCGTGATCGCGGGCGGCCATCTGCCCGACGACGACGTCGCGCTGTGGGTCTACCGCGTGCGGGCCGCCGCCGGCCCGCTGCCGATGGCGTTGTTTCGCCGCACCAACTACGGCTCGCCGGTCCGCGCGACGGGCACGCGGATCCTCCCCGACACGCCGTTCGCCGCGCACCGCCACCTGCTCGGCGTCATCGGCGAGCGCGCGAGCGCGCCCGCCGTCGCCACCGCGCCGCCGTTCGCCGTCGGTACCGCCGCCGTTCCCGCCGGGCGCGAGGCCCAAGCATGAGACGGCTGCGTTCGCTGCGGCCCGTCGAGGTCGTCGAGCGGGGACTCGACGTCGTGTCGTTCTGCGGTCACTGCGCCCTGCGGCCCGATCACGCCGCGGACGCGCCGCCTTCACGCGTGTGCGGACACTGCGGTCTCGGGCTCGTCCTGCGCGCGGCCGCGGCGTGATCGGGCCGCAGGGCGCAGTGA
>DATMJM010000339.1:0-2403 GCA_035553935.1 Solirubrobacteraceae bacterium | reverse complement strand
ACGCAGAAGGACTTCGTCTCCGACGCTGGCCACGAGCTGCGCACGCCGATCACGATCATCCGCGGCCACCTCGAGCTGCTCGACGACGATCCGCAGGAGCGGCGCGAGACCGTCGAGCTGGTGGTCGACGAGCTCGACCGCATGTCGCGCTTCGTCGACGACCTGCTACTGCTCGCCCAGGCCGAGCACGCCGACTTCATCCAGCCAGCCGACATCGACCTCGACGCGCTCACCGAGGAGCTGATGGCCAAGGCCTCGGCGCTCGCCCCGCGTGACTGGCAGCTGGAGGCGATCGGCGTCGGCCGGCTCACGGCCGATCGCCAGCGCCTGACGCAGGCGATGATGCAGCTCGCGCAGAACGCCGTCCAGCACACCGCCGAGGGTGACCGCATCGCTCTCGGCAGCGCGCTCGTCAACGGTCATGCGCGGCTGTGGGTCACCGACAGCGGCGCGGGCGTGCCCGCCGCCGAGCACGAGCGCATCTTCGACCGCTTTGCGCGCGGCTTGGGCGCCCGGCGCTCGCAGGGCGCGGGCCTCGGGCTGGCGATCGTGCGCGCGATCGCCGAGGCGCACGGCGGGACGGTCGAGCTCGAGCCGTCGAGGGCGTCCGGCGGCGCGACGTTCACGATCACGGTGCCGACGCGCGCCTCGCCGGCGCGCGAGCATCTCACCGCATGAACCGGATCCTGATCGCCGAGGACGAGCCCCGGCTGGCCTCCTTCCTCGAGAAGGGCCTGCGCTCCAACGGCTTCGTCACGACGACCGTCGGCGACGGTGCGAAGGCCGTGATCATGGCTGACGACGACGACTTCGACCTGCTCGTGCTCGACCTCGGCCTGCCCGTCAAGGACGGCCTCAGCGTCCTGCAGGAGCTGCGTGCCGCCGGGCAGCGGATGCCGGTGATCATCCTCAGCGCGCGCGACGACGTGCGCGACAAGGTCAGCGGCCTCGAATACGGAGCCGACGACTACGTCACGAAGCCGTTTCGCTTCGAGGAGCTGCTCGCGCGGGTGCGCGTTCGATTGCGCGACGAAGGTGTCGCCGAGCAGACGGTGCTGCGTACGGGCGACCTCACGCTGGACCTGCGCACGCGCCGCGCGAGCGTCGGCGACCGCAGCGTCGAGCTGTCGGCGCGCGAGTTCACGATGCTCGAGGTCTTCATGCGCCACAGCGGCCAGGTGCTCAGCCGCGAGCAGCTGCTGTCACACGTCTGGGGCTACGACTACGACCCCGGCTCGAACGTCGTCGACGTCTACGTCGGCTACCTGCGCCGCAAGCTCGGCCGCGATCGCTTCCAGACCGTGCGCGGCATGGGCTACATGATCGCCTCACCCCGCTAGCACGACGGCTCGCCCTAACCCTGCCGTGAGGAGACCGGCCACGAGATCGTGGTGATCGGCCAGAGCCACGGGGCACCCGCAACGGCCTGCTCAAGGACGGCTTCCTCTGCGGTGGTCCGGGCAGCCCGGTGCTGGCAACGGCGCACGGCATCTGCATCGGCCACCGCGCAATGCACCGGCTGTTCGACGACACGCCCGCCTACACGGCGCCCGAGGGCTAGGCCGGCGGCGACCTGCCGCCGATCGGCGCCAAGGGCGCGCCGGCATCTCGGCCGAGACGACCTTCGACGGCTGGGGCTACGTCAACCTGCACGACACGCGGCGACCGAATCTGCCGATCGTCGACACGTATGCCGTCGCGGAGTCCAATGATCCCGCGTTCCGATCGGGCTTTGGCAACCTCACGGTGCACGAGGTCAAGACCGACCCGCGCCAGCGCAAGGACCTGGCGTTCTTCTCGTGCTACAGCGCCGGGCTGCGCGTGGCCTCCTTCGGCCCCCGCGGGCTGCCCGAGGCGGCCACTACATCGCCGAAGGCGGCAGCGACTTCTGGGGCGTGCTCCCGGTCTGCGCCGGCCAGTGCGAGCTCAACGCGATCAGGGCGGGGGAGCCACAACGCCAAGCGGCCGCTGCTGCTGATGAGCGACCGCGACAGCGGCCTCTGGATTCTGCGCTACACCGGCAAGGAGTAGCGCCGCAGTGCGCACGGCGGCGGGCGCTTCGCCCGCCGCCGCCACGCGCGCGCAGCGCGGGCGCAGCACGACGAGCAGCCTCAGCGGAAGGTCCCCACCGGCCTTGGTAGGGACGCGCGCCGCGCGGGCAGCTGTCGGCGTCGGCCACGCGCCAACAGCCGGCGGCGGCGAAGCGGCCATCGGCGGCTACTATGAGCAATAGTAGGCAGCGATAGGAGGCTGTGATGGAAGTGTTGGTAGCACTGGCGGTCCTCGCCTGTCCGGTCGTGATGGGCTTGATGATGTGGTTCATGGCCAGGGGAGTGGGCGGCGGCCGGGGGCGGTCGGAGTCGTCGCTTGAGGATCTGCGCGACGAGCACGAGCGGCTTGGCC
>DATMJM010000338.1:0-9971 GCA_035553935.1 Solirubrobacteraceae bacterium | reverse complement strand
CGCCGGGCACGCGCGTGATCTGGGCCGTGCGCAGCGCCGCGCCCGATTGGGGCGCCGTCGCCGGCGATCCGCTGCCCGAGCGGGCGGCGCTGTCCGCGGCGGCGGCGCGGCTCGCCGCCGGCGCGAGCGCCGCGGTGAGCGTCCGCGCGGGCTGCGTCACGGAGGCGCTGCACGCGCGCGGCGGCCGGATCGCGGTCGCGCTGCGCAACGGGCAGCGCGAGGAGGTCGAGGTCGACCGCATCCTCGCGCTCAACGGCGGCGTCGGAGACCACGCGCTGTACCGCCAGCTGCAGGTGCACGAGTGCTACGCGACCGCCGGCCCGATGAACCTCGCCGCCGCGCTGTCTGCCGGCGCCGGCGGCGACTGCCTCGCGGTCCGATCGCACGGGCCCGACACGTTGCGCACGCCGGAGCCCGGCTTCTTCATCCTCGGCGCGAAGTCCTACGGGCGCGACAGCCGCTTCTTGTTGCACGCCGGCTGGCAGCAGGTCACCGACGTCTTCGAGGCGCTGATCTGACCGCCGGCGAGCTGTGGGCGCGCGAGCAGCTCGAGCAGCTGCGACGCGAGCGCTTCGGGCCGCGGGCGGTGGCGCGCTTCCTGGTCGCCAGCCAGCGCCGCAGCAACGAGCAGCGCGCCGCGCGGCCGCAGGTCGCGCGCCGGACGCGTGGCTGGATCGCGATCGGTGCGGCGGCGTGGGCGGCGCTCGCGCTGGGCGGGCGCGAGCCCTATCGCCGCCGCCGCGGCGCGTTCGCGGCCTGGTGGGCGCTGACGTGGCTCATGCTCGACTGGCATATCGGGATGCTCGAGAGCGAGGACGGCGAGCCGCGCAACCTCGGCCCGGCCGACGCCTTCACGCTGGCGCGCGTCTGGCTCGTGCCGGCGGCCGCCGACGCGCCGCGCACGTGGATGTGCGTGCTCGCGCTCGCGAGCGACGGGCTCGACGGCCGGCTCGCGCGCGCGTCGGCGCCGACGCGGCTCGGGCGCGATCTCGAAGGTCTGGCCGACGCCGCCTTCGCCGCGGCCGCCCTGCGCGGCGCGCGCCGCCGCGGGTGGCTGGGCGGGCCCGCGGCGAACGCGGAGCTCGCGCGGATCGGCGCCGGTCTGGGCTGCACGATGCTCGTCTGGCTCGGGACGGCACGTGCTCCGGACGCCGTCGTGCTGCACGCCGCGCGCGTGACGACGCCGCTGCGCTGCGGCGGTCTCGCCGCCGCGACGCTCGGCCGGCGACGGCTCGCGGACGCACTCGTGACGGCCGGCGCGGCCTGCAGCGGGGCGGCTACGGCCGCAGCATTCCTGCGGCGCGCCTGTAGTCGGCGATCTCGCAGCCGTTCGTCCGGCTGAAGCGGCGGTCGACCTTCTCGTCGCCGATCGTGCCGGTGACGCGCGCGGTCTGCGGGCCGCCGTAGATCTGCGTGCACGCGCGGGTCCTGTCGGGCTCGCGCGTGAGCAGGTCCCTGAGGCCGCGCACCCGCGCGCACAGCTCGGCGGCCGACACGCCGCGGTAGAGCGCGCCCTCCGCGCGGCGGTCGGTGCCGCGGCACGTCAGCGTGCCGGTCGCGGTGCGCCCGCGCGCGTCGTCGTAGACGACCGTCAGCTCGACGGGATCGGACGCCGCGGTCGTGCTCGGCGCGGCCGGCTCGTCCTGCTCGCCGCAGCCGGCGAGCGCGAGGAGGAGCGCGCTCGCGCCCGCCGCGGCCAGGCCGCGCATCGTCAGCCGCCGTCCTCGCGCGCCGGCCGGCTGCGCGCCGTCGCCGAGCGCGCCGACGTCCGCGACGGCGCGGCCACCGCCGCTCATGACGTCGTGCGGTCCGTCGTCGGACATCGCGCTCTCCACTTCCTCGAAGGCTCGACGAAGATCGTACGAGAACCCGCCCCACTTGCACGTGGTTTGCGTGGTACGTTCCGGCGCGAAAGGGCCGGGTGAGACCCGGCGAAGCAGTGCGGGCGTCGCAGATTCGGGCCTCGGCTCTCCTCGGCTACGCAGCACGCAAGATCATTCGGGGAGGACGGCTCAATGCCAACCGGCACCGTCAAATGGTTCAGCGACGACAAGGGGTTCGGTTTCATCACGCCCGACGAGGGCAACCGGGATCTCTTCGTTCATCACACGGGGATCCAATCGGACGGCTTCCGCTCGCTCAGCGAGGGGGCGCGCGTGGAGTACGAGGAGGAGCAGGGCGACAAGGGCCCCAAGGCGGTCAACGTCATCAAGCTCTAGGCGCACCGCGCGCGTCGGCTGACTGACGAAAGGCCCGCTCGCCGAGCGGGCCTTTCGTCTACAGCAGGATGATCACGAGGATGATGATCAGGATCAGCGTTCCGATACCGATGTACATGAGGCTCCTTTGGTCGTGGGAGCTACCTACCCCGCGTGCGGAACCGCACGCGCGGCTGCACGCATGGCTCAGTGGTCGGCCACGTGCCCGTCGCGGGGCACGAGCGGCCGGCCCTCGTCGGCCCACCGCTGCAGCCCGCCGGCCATCGAGTAGGCGTCGATGCCGACGCCGCGAAACGCCTGTGCGGCCATCGCCGAGCGCGAACCGACGCGGCACGAGAAGATCACGGGCCGGTCGGTGTCGACCTTCGCGGCGTTCGCGCCGAGCTCGTTGAGCTCGATGTGCAGCGCGCCGTCGATCCGCCCCGCCTCCCACTCGTAGGGCTCGCGCACGTCGATGAGCTGGGCCTTGTCCTCGGCGAGCGCCGCCTGTGCCTGCTCGGGCGTGACCTCGAGTCCTGCGGGGTCGAACGTGGAGGGCATGCGGCGAGCGTAGCGCCGCGCCGGCCTGCGCGCGACCGTCGACCGGATCGAGCACGGGGACCCGACGCGCGAGGATCTGCACGGGATGCTGCTCGGCGTTCGCCGGAGCGCGGCTGATCAGACGTACGGGTCGCGCTCGACGACGCGGTCGCGCTCGACGACGCCGCCGCGCGCGCGGCCGAGGAAGAGCAGCGACAAAAGCAGGCCGATGCCTCCGACGACCATGAGGATGACACCGACGGTCGAGAGCTCGATGCCCGAGACCTCGGCCGTCACGGCGAACGTCAGGATCGCTCCGAGCGCGATGAGGAATATCGAAGTGCCTAGGCCCATGGCCGATACCTGCCCGTTTCCGGCGGTTCGTAAGCCCCGACCCGCCCCGGCCGCTTGTACCATCAGCGACGTGACGACCGCGATGACCGACGCCTACGCGATCCCGCCGGAGCTCGCCGACCTGCGCGACATGATCCGCCGGCTCGCGCAGGAGCGGATCGCCCCGCGCGCGGCCGAGATCGACCGCACGGGGCAGTACCCACACGACATCCGGGCGCTGCTCGCCGAGCACGACGTCCTCGCGCTGCCGTTCGACGAGCAGTACGGCGGCACCGGCACCGGCACGCTCATGCTGCAGATGGCCGTCGAGGAGATCGCCAAGGCATGCGCCTCCTCGGCGTTGATCCTCATGTTGCAGGAGCTCGGCACGCTGCCGATCCAGCTCTTCGGCAGCGATGAGCAGAAGGAGCGCTTCCTGCCGCGCTGCGCCAGCGGCGAGTGGTCGCCGGCGTTCGCGCTCTCGGAGCCGGAGGCCGGCTCTGATCCCGCGGCCCTGCGGACGAGCGCGGTGCGCGACGGCGACGAGTGGGTCATCAACGGCCAGAAGAACTGGATCAGCAACGCGGGCATCGCCGACTTCTACGTCGTGTTCGCCAAGACCGACCGCGCGAGCAACCGCAGCTCGGCGTTCATCGTCGAAGCCGACCGCGACGGCTTCGATACCGGCAAGCTCGAGCACAAGCTCGGCATCAAGGGCTCGCCGACCGGCAGTCCGTCGTTCACCGACGTGCGGGTGCCGGCGAGCAACCTGCTCGGGCTGGAGGGCAAGGGCCTGTCGGTGGCGCTGGCGACGCTCCAGCGCACGCGGCTCGGCGCTGCCGCGCAGGCCGTCGGCATCGCGCAGGGCGCAACGGACTACGCGGCTGCCTATGCACGCGAGCGGATCGCCTTCGGGAAGCCGATCAACGCGCTGCAGGGCATCCAGTTCAAGCTCGCCGACATGGAGACGCAGACCGCCGCCGCGCGCGAGCTGCTCTACAAGGCCTGTGCGAAGGCCGATCGCAACGAGCCCGACATGGGCAAGTACTCCTCCATGGCCAAGCTGTTCGCCTCCGATACCGCGATGGCGGTCACCGTGGAGGCCGTCCAGGTGCTCGGCGGCTACGGCTACGTGAACGACTACCCCGTGGAGCGGATGATGCGCGACGCGAAGATCACCCAGATCTACGAGGGCACCAACGAGATCCAGCGGGTGGTCATCGCCCGCACGATGCGGTAGGACGGGGATGCGCGAGCCGACGCCGCGCCGGATCCTCCTCGCCGCGGTGCTGGCCCTGGCCCTCGGTCTCGGCGCCGTCGGCATCATGGGCGGCTTCAGCGTCTCGACGCCGGTGCGGCTGCTGCAGGGCAGCGTCCTCGTCGTGCTGGCGATCCTCGTCGTCGGCGCGCTGATGATGTCGCTCGGCCTGCGGATGGCGGGCTGGTCGGAGCCCGAGTCCGAGGCCGAGTTCGAGCGCATCGTGCAGGAGAGCGAGCGACTCGCGCGCGACGGCGTGGCGCCGGAGCCCGAGGAGGTCGACTTCATGGACCTCGACCCGTACGACGACGAGGACTTCGCCGAGCTCGTGCGCGACGCGATGGACGAGCTTCCCGACATCCTCCAGCGCGCGCTGGCGCGCAACGTGGCCGTCGTGATCTCCGACGGCGGGCGCAGGGCGCGCGCCTACGGCCTGTACCACGGCGACGGCGTCGCGCGCGACGACGTGCCCGACCGGATCGTCATCTACCGCGACACCCTGCGCCGCGACTTCGGCCATGACGCCAGCCTGCTGCGCGAGGAGGTCACGCGGACGGTCCGCCACGAGCTCGCGCACCACCTCGGCGCCGACGAGCTCGGCGTCCGCGACCTCGGCCTGTAGGAGCGGCGCCACCCGGCGCTGATATGTTCGCGCACGAGCGGACTCGGCCGCTTGATCGATAAAGGGAGGAGTCGGTAACCCATGGTCACCCCTGGCAAGTTCCTGCTGGCCATCTTGGCGTTCGTCGGGATGCTGGTGATCCTCGCGCTGTTCGTCCTGCTGCCGGACACCGGACACTTCGCGGGCATCACGAACTAGCAGTACGCGTCCAGCTGAGCGGGCGGGACGCCGTCCCGCCCCGCTCGCGCTGGCGTACGATCCGGCGGCGATGATGATCGTCATGCAGCCGGGGGCCGATCCGGCCGACATCGAGGCGGTCCGCGCGCGCCTGGCCGAGACGGGCGTGCACGTCGTCGTGATGCCGGGCGAGCTTACGACCGCGATCGGCGCGATCGGCGATCCCGAGGGCGTCATCGAGATGGGGCTGGAGGGCATGGCCGGCGTCGACCGCGTCGTGCCGATCTCGCGGCCGTACAAGCTCGCCTCGTCGGAGCTCAGCCACCACGCCCCGTCGCGCTTCGAGATCGCCGGGCGCACCGTCGGCGGGGGCGCGACGTTCTGCCTCATCGCCGGGCCGTGCACGGTCGAGTCCGAGACGCAGACGCTGGCCGTCGCCGACGCGGTCCGCGCCGGCGGCGCGTCGATGCTGCGCGGCGGCGCGTTCAAGCCGCGCACGTCGCCCTTCGCCTTCAAGGGGATGGGGCAGGCCGCGCTCGAGATCCTCGCCGAGGCGCGCGATCGGACCGGGCTGCCGATCGTCACCGAACTGCTCGACGCCGAGCACGCGGCGGCGATCGCGTCCGTCGCCGATGTCGTGCAGATCGGCGCGCGCAACATGCAGAACTACGCCCTGCTGGAGGTCGCCGGTCGGCTCGGCAAGCCCGTGCTGCTCAAGCGCGGGCTGTCGTCGTCGCTCGACGAGCTGCTGATGGCGGCCGACTACATCCTCAAGGAGGGCACCGAGGAGGTCATCCTCTGCGAGCGCGGCATCCGCACCTTCGAGACGGCGACGCGCTTCACGCTCGATCTCGGCGCGGTGCCGTGGCTGAAGATGCACACCCACCTGCCGGTCGTGGTCGATCCGAGCCACGCCGCGGGCGACCGCCGGCTCGTGCAGCCCATGTCGCGCGCGGCCGCGGCGATCGGCGCCGACGGGATCCTCGTCGAGGTCCATCAGGATCCCGAGCACGCCCGCTGCGACGGCCCGCAGTCGCTGCACGCGGCGGACTTCCAGGCGTTCGCCGACGACGTCGCTGCGCACGCTCGGCTCGCCGGCAAGCGGCTGGCGTAGCCGGCGCCAGCTTGCTGACTTACGGTTACGGCAGTGCTAAGCTGCACCGCGCGCTCGGGATCGACCAAGGCGGTCCCGCGGGCAACGCTTCGCGGTGAGACGCAGTCAGCGGCCCCCCTCTGGACGACCCGGGCCGCGGCGGACCATCGCACATTGATTTCTGGTGGGCGATGGGAGCGTGTAAATGTCGTACTTGCACTGTGGCCGGTGTGGCCTGCAGATCAGGATCCAAGGGCAGTTCATGAGCATCGACAACTGTCCGCGCTGCCTCGCCCGCAGCGCCACGGTGGCGCCGCTCGTGCGCAGCGCGAAGTGGGTCAGCCCGGCCGCGGGCTGGGGCAGCGACGCGCAGAGGCGCTCGCAGCGCGACCCTCGCGAACGCGCCTGAAGCGCCGCTCGCGATCAGGTGATCGGCTTGCGCTCGAGCCGGTGGACCGCCGGCCCCTGCAGCACGCCGCCGTCCGGCCCGAAGCGCGACCCGTGGCAGGGGCAGTCCCAGCTGCGCTCGGCGGTGTTCCAGTTCACGCGGCAGCCGAGGTGCGTGCACGTCGGCGACACCGCGACGAGCTCGCCGTCGTCGCCGCGATAGCCCGCGACGGTCTCGCCCGCAAGGCGCACGATGTCGCCCTCGCCGGGCTGCAGGTCCTCGATCGGCCGGCTGCCGCGCTTCGTGATCCGATCGCCGAAGAAGCGCAGCCCGACCTCCGCGTTCTCCTTGACGAGGCGGGTCGCCGAGGCACGCAGGTTCAGGCGGTTGGGGTCCAAGAGCCGGGCCGACTGGTTCTCGCGGCCGAGCACGAGGTCGGCGAGCAGCTGTGCGGCCGCGGTGCCGCCGGTCATCCCCCACTTCGCGAAGCCGGTCGCCATGAACGCGCGATCGGCACGCGGCGTCAGCCGGCCGACGTACGGCATGCCATCGACCGTCGAGTTGTCCTGCGCCGACCAGCGGTACTCCAGCGAGCGCACGTCCCAGTGCTCGCGCGCGAAGTCCTCGAGGCGGCGGTAGCGCTCCTCGGTGTTCCCGCCGGTGCCGGTCCGGTGGCCTTCGCCGGCGACGAGCAGCAGCTCCTCGCCGCCGAGCGGCACGCCGCGCACCGAGCGCGTCGGGGAATCGGCGCTGATGAACATGCCCTCCGGCGCGGGCGCGGCGATGCGGCACAGCAGAGCGTAGGAGCGCTCGGGGTGCACGCGCGCGAACGCCAGCGAGCGGTCGAGGAAGGGGTAATGGGTCGCGATCACGACCTGCTCGGCGACGACGCTGCCGCCCGGGGTCTTGACGACGCAGTCGCGCTCGGTGTCGACCTGCACCGCGCGCGAGCCCTCGAAGATCTGGCAGTCCTCGTCGTGCGCCAGGCGCTCGACGAGCGCGTGCAGGTACTTCAGCACGTGGAACTCCGCCTGGTCGTCGAAGCGCACGGCGGCCTCCACCGGGTAGGGCAGCGGCGTCGTCCGCACCAGCGAGACCGGCAGCCCCGCCTCGGCGGCGGCCTCGGCCTCGTCCTCGGCCTGCGAGCGCTCGGCGCTCGACGTGACGTAGGCGTACGAGGGCCGGCGCCGAAAGTCGCAGTCGATCGCGCCGCGCGCGACACGGTCGGCGATCCAGCCGAGCGCCGCCTCGTTGACGCTTGCATACGTGCGCGCCGCATCGGCGCCGAAGCGCGAGCGCAGCTGCGCGTAGATCATCCCGTGCTGCGATGAGACCTTCGCCGTGGTATGGCCGGTCACGCCGTGCCCGATCCGGTCGGCCTCGAGCAGGACGACGCGGGCGCCGGCCTCGCGCAGCAGCAGCGCCGTCGTGACGCCCACGATGCCGCCGCCGATCACGGCGACGTCGGCGCGCACGTCGCGGTCGAGCTCAGGCAGGGCGGGCGGCTGCGGCTGCGTGTCGATCCAGGCCGACCGGCTGTGCGCGACGTGGAGGCTCATGACGCCCGCCGCAGCGCGAGCTGCTCGAGGCGCATGAGCGACTCGGCGTTGCGCGCCTTCGTGAAGAGGTGCACGAGCGGGTTGAGGGCGAGGACGGCGGTCGGTCCGTCCGCCGTCTCGGTCATCCGCACGAGCGTGCCGCCGTCCTTCGGCGTCATCTCCATCGTGACGCGCGCCATCCCGAGCGGCCGCCCCTTGGCGCGCAGAACCAGCAGCCGCGGCGGCTGCGCGTCGAGCGACTCCGTGTGGTCCTTAACGGTGAACGGGCCCACCCCGATCGTGTGGTGAAAGCGTGAGCCCGGCGCCGGCCAGGTCGCGTCGGCGTCGCGGACCGTCTTGGAGCCGACGACCCAGAAGCCGTAGCTCGCCGGATCGGCCAGCGCGTCCCACACCGCCTGCGGCGGCACCGGCATGTACCTCTCGTTCGTCGCCACGCGGCCCGCCTACCCGGCATCCGTGCCGGGAAACGACGCCTGCCGTCAGACCGTGCGGGCGGCGCGCGACGGCTCGCGGCCCGTGGACGCGAGCCCGGCGGCGATCCCGGCCAGCGCGATGAGGAGGTGCAGCACGTTGTCGGCCGCGTTGACCGGGATCAACCCGAGGACGTCGTTGCCATCGACGAAGCCCCAAATCGTCACGACGAGGTAGACGGCGCCGAAGCCGAGCGCGAAGCTGCGCGCGCTCGCAGCATTGCGCCACAGCGCAAGCCCCAGGAGGCCCGAGGCGATGTGGACGAGGTTGTGCCAGCCGTTGACCTCGAAGACGATGAGGTTGCTGCCGTCCACGTCGGCGCCTGTATTGAACGATGCCTCGGCGATGAAGCCGAGGATCCCGACGAGCAGCAGGGTTGCGCCGAAGACCAGCGAGTAGATCTGCGCGGGGGTGTAGCGGTCGGTCATGAAAGCTCCTTGCGATGGGGTGGACGGTGCCTGCGCCGCGCTCGCACGAGCGACCAGGCGACCGCGATGAATGCCGGTGCGAACAGGAGTGGCTCGACGACGGGCGCGTTGTGCGCGAAGAACATGAGCGGCGCCGGATACCCGCACGACGGATCGAGCTCACGCGTATCGGTGCGACCGCGCGCGGCCCGCAAGATGGGCGGTGGCGCGCGCGGCGGAGGGGTATCCGGCGCCGCATGTCACGACAGCAGGAGCACCCCACCCACGCCGAGCCCGAGCCGCCGTTCCCCGAGCAGGAGCAGGAGCCGCCGGGGCGCGAGGCCGACATGCAGCCGCTCGCCGACCACGGCGAGGACAGCTACGAGGGCCATCGCCGGCTGACCGACAGGGTCGCGCTCGTGACCGGCGCCGACTCCGGGATCGGCCGCGCCGTCGCGCTGGCGTTCGCGCGCGAGGGCGCCGACGTGCTGTGCTCCTACCTCGACGAGGACGAGGACGCGGCACAGACGCGGCGGCTCGTCGAGGACTCGGGCCGGCGGTGCCTGACGGCGCCCGGCGACATCGGCGACCGCGACCATTGCAGGGCGCTCGTCGACCGCGCGCTCGAGGAGCTCGGCCGCCTCGACGTGCTCGTCAACAACGCCGCATACCAGATGGCCTACGAGTCGTTTCTCGAGATCCCGCCCGACGAGCTCGAGTTCGTCTTCCGCACCAACGTGCTGATCGCCCCCTTCGTCGCCGCGTAGTGCAGCAGCTGCGGGCTGGGCTGCGCGGCCTGGATCGAGGTCGAGTTGATGATCGTCGAGCCGGGCGCCATCCGCGGCACGGCGGCCTGGCAGAGATGGAACATCGACAGCACGTTGGTGCGGAAGACGAACTCGAGCTCGTCGGGCGGGATCTCGAG
>DATMJM010000337.1:0-14731 GCA_035553935.1 Solirubrobacteraceae bacterium | reverse complement strand
CTCCCGACGCCGTCAGCGTGCTCGGCGTCCCGCTCGCGCTCACGGACTACGACGAGACGATGGCGTGGATGGACGGCACCATCGAGCACGGCGGCAAGGGCTACATCTGCGTCGCGGCGACGCACACGATCATGGTCTGCGACGAGGACCCCGAGCTGCGCGAGGCGGTGCTCAACTCCTCGCTGACGGTGCCCGACGGGCAGCCGCTCGTCTGGGCGATGAACGCGCTCGGCGGCGACCTCGAGGATCGCGTCTACGGCCCCGAGCTCATGGCCCGCTACTGCGAGCGCGCCGCCGTGACCGGCACGCGGATGTACCTCTACGGCGGGCGCAACCAGGGCGCGCTCGTCCAGCTCGCGCTCAACCTGCGACAGCGCTTCCCGGGCGTGAAGATCGTCGGCGGCTACTCGCCGCCGTTCCGCGACCTCACCGAGGAGGAGGAGGACGCGATCGTCGAGGAGATGAACGCCTGCAAGCCCGACGTCGTCTGGGTGGGCGTCGGCGCTCCCAAGCAGGAGAAGTGGATGGCCGCGATGCGCGAGCGGCTCGACGCGCCGGTGCTCGTCGGCGTCGGCGCCGCGTTCGACTTCCACGCCGGCCTCGTGCCGCAGGCTCCAGAATGGATGCAGTCGGCGGGCCTGGAATGGCTCTACCGGATGGCCCAGGAGCCGCGCCGGCTCGCGCCGCGCTACGTGCGCTACAACCCGCGCTTCATCCGAGGCTTCGCGCGGCAGTACGCACGCCATCGCCTGATGGGCGACACCGGCGAGCGGTAGATTCAGCGGCTGGATGCCTGAGGTCGCCGTCATCGGGCTCGGCCGGATCGGGCTCCCGCTCGCGATCTCGTTCGCCGACCGCGGGCTGAACGTGCTGGGGATCGACAAGGACGCCGACCGCCTGCAGGCCGTCCGCGACGCGTGCATGCCGTTCGCCGAGCCCGGCGCGCAGGAGGCCCTCGAGCGCGTCGCCGCGGCGGGCACGCTGACGGTCTCGGACCGCGTCGCGGACGCGGCGCTCGCACAGCACATCGTCATCACGCTGGGGACCCCGTCGTTCTCGCACGTCGAGATCGACATCTCGGACATCCGCTCTGCGCTCGACGACCTGCTCGGCCACCTGCGCGACGGCCACACGATCGTCCTGCGCTCGACGATCGCTCCCGGCACGACGGAGTTCGTCGCCGGCTACCTCGCCAAGCACCGCGGCTTCAGCATCGGCGAGGACGTCTTCGTCGCCCACGCGCCCGAGCGGATCGCCGCGGGGCGCTTCATGGAGGAGATCGGCACGCTGCCGTGCATCGTGGGGGGCGTGGGCGAGGCGTCGGGCGAACGCGTCGGCGCGCTGTTCTCGATCTTCGACGCGCCGATCGTGCAGACGACGCCCGTGCAGGCCGAGCTGGCGAAGATCTGGACGAACATCCTGCGCTACGCGAACTTCGCGCTGCCCAACCTGCTGATGATGGACTGCGAGCAGCACGGCGCGAACGTCTTCGACGTCATCGACCTCATCAACCGCGACTATCCGCGCGGCGGCATCGCCAAGCCGGGGCTGACGGCCGGGACCTGCCTGCGCAAGGACTTCGCGTTCAGCGAGGAGCGCTCCAACGCGCCGGGCATGCTGCTCGCGGTGTCGCGCGTCAACGAGTCGGTGCCGCTGTTCCTCATCGAGGGGATGAAGCGCCGCCTCGGCGCGCTCAACGGGCGCAAGATCGCCGTCCTCGGCCTCGCGTTCAAGGGCAACACCGACGACGAGCGCGACTCGCTGGCCCACAAGCTCGTGCGCCTGCTCGAGCGCGAGCTCGCCGACGTCGTCGTCCACGACCCGCGCGTCCCGACGCCGACGCCGCCGTTCGAGGAGGCGGTCGGCGGCGCCGACGCGATCGTGGTGGCGGCCAACCACGACGAGTTCTGCGGCCCCGACGTGCTGCGCGCGGTGGCCGAGCTGACGGGCGACGACGCGTTGATCGTCGATCCCTGGAACTGCTTCGGCGCCGCGCAGGTGTTCGGCTACGTCAGCGAGCTGAGCGCGATGACGAACGGCCGGGTGGCGCTGCCTTGACGCTCCCCGGATGAGCCGGGTGCTCGTCACGGGCGGCGCCGGCACGATCGGCGCCGCGGTCGTCCGGCGCCTGCTGCGCGACCCGGACTACGACGTGCGCATCTCCGATCAGCGCCCGGCGCCGCAGTGGATGCGCGAGGGCTGCGAGGTCCACACCGGCGACCTGCGCGACCTCGCCCAGGCGCGCGAGGCGACCGCCGGCTGCACGCAGGTCATCCACCTCGCCGCGATCGTCGGCGGGATCGCGAACTTCCACAAGCTCCCGCACACGCTGACGTCGGTCAACAGCGCGCTCTACGACGCGGTCATCCGCGCCGCGCTCGACCACGCGGTCGAGCGCTTCGTCTACGTCTCGTCGTCGATGGTCTTCGAGCGCGCGACGCAGTTCCCCACCACCGAGGAGCACGTCTGGGAGGTCGCGATGCCGCGCTCCGCCTACGGGTTCTCCAAGCTCGCGGGCGAGGTCTGGTGCCGCGCCGCGCACGACGAGCACGGGCTGCCGTTCACGATCTGCCGGCCGTTCAACGCCTACGGGCCGGGCGAGATGCCCGACGACGAGCCCGGCATCGCGCACGCCGTGCCCGACCTCATCCGCAAGGCGCTATCGGGCCAGCACCCGCTGGAGATCTTCGGCTCGGGCGAGCAGACGCGCACGCTCACGCATGTCGACGACATCGCCGACGGCGTCGTCGCGGCCATGTCGTCGCCCGCCGGCCTGCACGAGGACTTCAACATCTCCGCATCCGACGAGCTGAGCGTCGCGGACATCGCGCGGATCGTCTGGGAGGTGTGCGGCCGCGACCCCGAGCAGTTCGAGCTCACCCACCTGCCGTCGTTCACCGTCGACGTGCAGCGGCGCTGGCCGAGCGTCGAGAAGGCGCGGTCCGTGCTCGGCTGGCAGGCGCAGGTCGGCGTGCGCGAGGGGATCGCGCACACGGCGCGGTGGCTGCGCGAGCAACTGGCCGCGCGGTAGCCGCCTCGTCGCGCCGCGCGGCGGGAAGGACCGATCGCCAGGTCCGCCTGCGCCAGGCTGCTCGCTCGGCTGGCAGCGCTCCTCGCGCTCCACGCCGGCACGAAGCTGAACGGGCGCCTGACGCGCGCGGGGCGCCGGGGCGCGTGATCGCGCATCCCGGCGCCCGTAGCACCGCGCCTCTCCCCCCGGTCAAGCTGCGTGGACCCTAGCGCCAGTGCGCGCACGGGGCAACATAGGTTGGCGGTGGTCGATCGGGCGCCTCCCGCTGGCGAAACCTATGGGCCGACCGAATCCCAGGTCAGCCGCAGCCCTTCGCGCATCGGGGTCGTCGCGCGCCAGCCCAGCACTTCGCGCGCGCGATTGGCGTCCAGGCAGGAGCGTTGCAGCTCGCCGAGCCGCGCCGGCGCGAACTCCGGCTCCGGCGCACCGGCGCCGCGAAGCTCGGACAGCACGTGCACGATCTCGAGCACCGTGGTCTCCTCCTCGGTGCCGATGTTCACAGCGCCACCGGCGCGGGTGTCGCCTGCGCGCAGCAGCGCGCCGACGAGGTCGCCGACGTAGATGTAGTCGCGCGTCTGCGTCCCGTCGCCGAAGATGCGCGGCCGCGCACCGCTGCGCAGCTTGCCGCAGAAGATCGCGATCACGCCGGCCTCGCCGTGCGGGTCCTGGCGCGGGCCGTAGACGTTGCCGAAGCGCAGCGCGACCGTCGACAACCCATACAGGCGCTCGTAGAGCCCGAGGTAGCGCTCGGCGCAGAACTTGCTCTGGCCGTAGGCCGCCATCGGCAGCGCATCGACCGTCTCCGGCGTCGGCAGCACGTCGGTCTCGCCGTAGATCGCGCCGCCCGTCGAGGCGAAGACGACGCGCTCCGCACCCGCCAGGCGGGATGCCTCGAGCACGTTGACCGTGCCCTCCACGTTCGTGCGCGCGTCGAGCCCGGGCTCGGCGAGCGAGACCCGCACGTCGACCTGCGCGGCGAGGTGGAAGACGACCTGTGGCCGCGCGGCCGCTGCGACGCGCGCCAGCTCGGCGGCGTCGCGGATGTCGGCGCGCTCGAGGACGGCGCCGGCCGCGAGGGCGCCGGCGAGGTTCGCGGTGCGGCCGCTGGAGAGATCGTCGACGATCGTGACGCTGTCGCCGCGCGCGACCAGCGCGTCCACGAGGTGCGAGCCGATGAAACCTGCGCCTCCCGTGACGAGCGTCCGCATGCGGTCGCCGAGTCTAGAGGGCACCTGCGCGCGGGCGCCGTGGAGTAGGCTCGTTTGGCGCCCGGGGAACCGAGGGTAGGCGCGAAGACGTGGGCAATACGACTGGGAGCACCAGATGAAGCTGCGCCAGAAGAGCAAGCGTGACCAGGCGCTCGACGCTGTCGCCTCGATTGCCAAGACCTGGTCTGAGTGGCGACTCGGGGAGAAGGTCTCGCAGACCGCCTCGAAGGGGGCCAAGAAGGCTTCCAAGAGCGCGAGCAAGGCCGCCAAGAAGGCCGCGAAGAGCGGGTCCTCCGGCGGCGGCAGGAAGCGCAGGCCGCTGAAGATCGCGGGCATGATCGCGCTCCTCGGCGGCATCGGAGCCGCCGCCGCGAAGAAGCTCACGGGCGGCAAGGCCGAGCCGCTCTACACGCCGCCCGCCCCGTCGCCGGAGACGGCGCCGTCGCCGGCGGTCGCCGAGGGGCTCACGCAGCCGCCTGCCGTCAACGTGCCGGTCGCGCCGTCGCCGCAGCCGGCCGGATCCGCCCCCGCCGAGGCGACGCCCACGGGCCCGGGCCCCGTCGGCGTCGAGGACATCGCCGCCGACGTCGCCGCCGCGGCGGGCGCGTCCGAGTCGCGCGAGGCTCAGGAGGCGGGCGTCGTGCCGGGCCCGCAGGAGGCGTCGCCGAGCCAGGAGCTCGCGCCCGAGCCGGAGAACCTGATCTCCGACCCCGCGCCCGAGGGAGGGTCCGAGGACGACGACGCGGCCGCCGTGGACGAGGCGACCGAGCGGCCCTAGCCGGCCAGCGCGTCGTAGACCGCGCCCAGGGCGGCCGCGATCACACCCGGCGCCGCGAGCTCGAGCACGCGGCGCCGTCCGGCCTCGCCGGCCTGCGCGTCGCGAAAGCGCTCGGCCGCGGCGAGCGCCAGCGCGGCCGCATCGCCCGGCGCGACGAGCCCCGCCGGATCGCACAGCTCGGGCAGCGCGCCGGTCGCGCTCGCCACGACCGGCAGCCCGGCCGCCATCGCCTCGGCCGCCGCGAGGCCGAACGTCTCGGCTGAGCGCGAGGGCACGAGCGCGAGCCCGGCGGTCGCGCGCAGGCGACGCAGCTCCTCCTCGCCCACGCGGCCGGCGAACGTCGTCCGGGTCCCCTGCGCGCGCGCCTGCAGCGCAGGGCGCTCGGGCCCGTCGCCGGCGACGACGAGCGGCAGGGCGGCGGCGGCGCAGGCTGCGATCGCGACGTCGACGCCCTTCTCCGGCGCCAGCCGCGAGGCCACGAGCGCGTGCTCGCCGCTCGCGGCGGTCGACCGCTCGGCTACGTCGCGCACGACGTGGCCGAGGACGTGGACGCTCGTCTCGCCGAGCTGCGCGCCGAGCACCCGCAGGCGCTGCAGCGCGAACGCGCTCGGCACGACGACGG
The DNA here is from genome assembly GCA_035553935.1 of Solirubrobacteraceae bacterium. Lineage (GTDB taxonomy): Bacteria > Actinomycetota > Thermoleophilia > Solirubrobacterales > Solirubrobacteraceae > CADCVQ01. The sequence goes on along the minus strand of DATMJM010000337.1, from coordinate 9,092 downwards.
CGTCGGCGTGCGCGAGCAGGCGCCGCTGCCAGAGCGCGAGCGCCGCGCCGTAGACGGCGGCCTCGGCACCCGTCCCGCGGCAGTTCAGCCGCACGCCGGGCAGCGTGTCGCGGCCGTGGCAGCGGGTGCAGTCCGCGCCGCGCGTGAAGCACGTGCCGACGGCGCAGACGAGGCGGTAGTTGTGCAGGTGAAGCACGGTTCGCGCGCCGGCCGCCCGCGCGGCTGCCAGCGCTCGCCAACCCAATGACGGGTGGAGGTTGTGCGCGTGGACGATGCGCGCCCCGCTGCGACGCACCGCATCGGCGACCCGGTCGGGCGCGAGGCCGCCGCCGAGCAGCCCGGCCGCCGCACGGCCGCGGCCGATCGTCGCGCTGTCGCGGCTCAGCAGCTGCGCGTCCTCGCCGAGCCGCTCGCGCACGAGCCACAGCAGATCGTCGACCACGCGCTCCTCGCCGCCCGTCGTGCGGTAGCGGTTGTGGAGGAACAGGATCACGCCGCAGCCGCCATCTGCCCGCGGAGTTTAGGTTCGCGCGGGTCGTGCGCGTGCGCGCCGCCGGCCGCGCGAGCATGGCAGCCCAGCAGCGCCATGCGCAGCACACGTGCCACACGCCCCGCAGCGCCGCCCGGGCGAGCCGCCGCGGTGCCCCGCGCGACCTACACTCCGCCGTCATGCGCCCGACGGCGAGCATCATCGTGCCGACGCGGCTGCGGGCGCAGTACCTCGAGGTGGCGCTGGCGTCGATCGCGCCGCAGGCGCAGAGGGCGGACGCCGAGGTCGTCGTCGTCGACGACGGACCCGACGCGCGCACGCGGAGCGCCGCACGGCGCCACGGCGCGCGGTACGTCGCCCACGACCGGTCCGAAGGGCTGAACGCGGCCCGCAACACGGGGATCGACGCTGCGCGGGCCGACCTGCTCGTGTTCGTCGACGACGACGTCGAGGTGCGTCCGGGATGGCTCGCGGCGCTGCTCGCCGCGCACGTCGCCGCCGAGCCCGACGTCGGCGTCCTGACCGGCCCGATCCACGCCCGCTTCGAGGATCACGCGCTGCGCTCCTGCGGCCGCGAGGGCCCGCCGATCACGACGCAGGACCACGGTCCGCAGGACCGCGACGTGCCGCACGCCTGGGGAGCCAACATGACCGTGCGCCGCTCGGCGATCGCCCGCGCCGGGCGCTTCGACGAGGCGCGCGAGCTGTACGGCGACGAGCAGGAGTGGCAGTCGCGCCTGCTCGCGGCCGGCGGACGGATCCGCTACGTCGCGGCCGCGGCGGTCGACCACCGCCGCGCCGGCGACGACGCCCGCCTGCGGGCGCTCGCCACCGCCGCCTACCGCCGCGGCGCCGCGAGCCGCCGCTACGACGCGTTGAAGGGCTGCGCGCCGTCGCTGCCGCGCGAGCTGCGCGTGCTCGCCGGCTGCGCCGCGCACACCGTCCGCTTCGCGTGCCCGAACGGCATCGTCCTCGCAGCCCACTGCGCCGGACGACTGCGCGCCGCGCTCGCCGGCACGCCCGGCGACCGCCCCGCCACCGCGGTCGCGGCGACGACGGCAGGGCCTGCCGATCCCGATTTCCTCTCCGGCGAGAGCGGCACGGTGCGCGGCCTGCGCCGCCCCGTCCTGCGCGCGGCCGACGCGCTGCTCGACCTCGAGGCGCGCCCGCGGACGCGCCGCATCGATCGCGCCGCGCGCGCGCAGCCGCCGCGGCGCAGCGTGCTCGTGATCGGCGTCGAGCGACCGGGTCGCCTGATGAACGTCGTGCGCGCCGAGATGCACCGCACGCGCCACCACGTGGCGATGCACACGGCGCCGATCGGCCACGCGGGGAAGTTCGAGCACCTCAACGCGCTGCTCGCGTCGCATCCCGCGTCCGGCCACGACTGGCTGCTCGTCGTCGACGACGACGTCGCCCTGCCGCCGCGCTTCCTCGACCGCTTCCTGCACTGCGCCGAGCAGGCGCAGCTCGAGCTCGCCCAGCCCGCCCACCGCCGCCACTCGCACGCCGCCTGGAGGGCGACCCGGCGCCTGCCGGGCGGCGCCGTGCGCGAGTCGCGCTTCGTCGAGATCGGACCGGTCACCGCGTTCGCCGCCGCCACCTTCGACGTCCTGCTGCCCTTCCCTGACCTGCGGATGGGGTGGGGCCTGGACGCGCACTGGGGCGCGGTCGCGCGCGAGCATGGCTGGCGCGCCGGGATCGTCGACGCCACGCCCGTGCTCCACACGACGCCGGTCGGCGCCGGGTACGAGCGCGCGGCCGCCGTCGCCGAGGCGCAGGCCTTTCTCGCCGCCCGCCCCTACGTCACGCGCGCCGAGGCGCGCTGGACGCGCCGCGTCGCATGAAGGTCGCGATCGTCGCGGAGTTCTACCCCCGCGCCGCCGACCCGGTGCTCGGGCTGTGGGCCCACCGCCAGGCGATCGCCGCGCGCGACGCGGGCGCGGACGTGCGCGTGCTCGTGCTCCACCGCCCGCTGCCGTCGCGCGCGCAGGCGCGCGCCGGCGCGCGGCAGGCCGTGCGCGCCACGGCGGCAGCCCTCGCCCAGCCGCCGCGCGCGGAGCTCGACGGCATCGACGTGTCCTACGTGCCGTTCCTCGCGCCGCCGCGACCGCAGACCTACGGCAGCTGGGGCCGCTGGGCCGCGCCGCCGCTGGCGGTCGCGCTGCGAGCGCTGCGGCGCCGCTTCGGGTTTGACCTCGTCCACGCGCACAACGCGGTCCCGGCCGGCGAGGCCGTCCGCCGCGCCGGGCTACGCGCGCCGCTGGCGATCTCGGTCCACGGCGGCGACGTCTTCCACACGGCGCCGGGCTCGCCCGCAGGGGCCGAGGCGGTGCGCGCCGCGCTCGGCCGCGCCCGGCTCGTGATCGCAAACAGCGGCGGGATCGCGCACCGCTGCCGTGTGCTCGGCGCGCGCGCGACGCGCGTCGTGCGGCTGGGCACCGACCTGCCCGTGCGCCGCGCCGCGCCGTATCGCGCGCCGACCGTCGTCACGACCGGGCACGTCATCGCGCGCAAGCGCCACGCCGACGTGCTGCGCGCGATCGCACTGCTGGCAGATCGCCACCCCGCCCTGCGCTACCTCGTGATCGGCGACGGACCCGAGCGCGAGCCGCTGCGTGCGCTTGCCGGCGAGCTGGGGATCGCCGACCGCCTCGAGCTCGCCGGCCAGCTGCCCGGCGACGAGGCGCTCGTGCGCACGCGGCGCGCGACGCTGTTCGCGATGCCATCGACCGACGAGGCCTTCGGCGTCGCCTACGTCGAGGCGATGGCGGGCTGGCTGCCGGCGATCGCCGCCGAGGACGAGCCGGGCCCGCAGGAGATCCGCGCGCACGGCGGCGGCCTGGAGCTCGTGCCGTCCGGCGAGCCGGCGCTGCTGGCAGCCGCGATCGACGGCCTGCTCGGCGACGAGGCGAAGCTGCGCGCCGCGGGCGACAGCGCCCGCGCGACCGTCGAGCGGGCCTTCACGTGGGACGCGTGCGGCGCCGCCACGCTGGCGGCCTACGAAGCCGCGCTGGCATGAACCGCGCCACCCCGCGGCCTGCGGCACGTCTGTGACTCAGGCGCCGCCATGAAGCCCGTCCTCTTCGTCACCAACCATGTCCCGCCCGACCGCGTCGGAGCGTTCGCCGCGCTGCACCGGCGCACGCCGATCGAGCTCGCCCTCTTCGGCGGGCGCTCGATCCACGCGACGGGAGGCGTCGACGACCCACGCGTCCCGCACCGTCGCGTCGAGCAGCGCGCGGTCGCGCGGCTGGCCGCCTCCGGGCGGTACCGCGCGGTCGTCTGCGGCACGGCGGGACGCATGGCACTGCCCGCCGCCTGGCGTGGCGCCCGCGCGGGCCGCACGCCGTTCGTCCTGTGGAGCGCGCTGTGGGCGCATCCGCGCACGCCGGCGCACCTCGTGGCGGGCGCGCCGCTGATGGCAGCGCTCTATCGCGGCGCCGATGCCGTCGTGGCATACGGCCCGCACGTGGCCGCCTTCGCCAAGTCGCGCGGCGCGACGAACATCCACGTCGCCCCGCAGGCAGTCGACAACGCCTTCTGGAGCGCTGCGATCGAGCCGCAGCGCAGATCTTCCTTCCTCGCCGTGTTTCTCGGGCGGCCAAGCCGGGGAAAAGGCGCAACGGTGCTTCTCGATGCCTGGCGACAGTCAGGTCTCGGGGCATCAGCCGCCGCGCTCGTCCTCGTCGGTGTGGGAACCGGGCCCGCTCGGAACCCCGCCGGCGGCGCGGTGGTGTTCGTCGGCCCGCAGCCGGCCGAGCAGGTGCGCAACTTCCTGGCGGCCGCGGACGTTTGCGTCGTACCGTCCCTCCGCACGCGCAGCTTCCGTGAGCCGTGGGGGCTGGTCGCCAACGAGGCCATGAACCAGTCGACACCGATCATCGCAAGCGACGAAGTCGGTGCCGTCGCTGGTGGGCTCGTGCGCCACGAGCGCAACGGCCTCGTCGTCGCGGCCGGTGACGTGCCGGCGCTCGCGCTCGCGCTGCGCCGCATGCACGGCGATGCGGCGCTGCGCAGCCGGCTGGGCGCCAACGCGCGGCGCGACGTCGCCGCCTACACCTTCGACGCTTGGGCGGCGGGCTTTCAGTCCGCCCTCGCTACGGTGACGCCATGAGCCCGACGCTCCGGCGACTGTCGCTCGCCATCCTGCTCGCCGTGCTCGTGCCGTCAGCGGTCGCGTCCGGCGCGGGTAAGGACGTCATCCGCGACTGCACCGACGACGAGGTCATGCAGAAGACCTACACGCAGAAGGAGTACCGCGCAGCGCTGCGGGAGCTCGCCGCCGACGCCGACCAGTACGGCAACTGCCGCGACGTGATCCTGCGCGCTCAGCAGCAGGCGCTCGCGGCCGGCAAGGGCGCTGGCAGGAGCGCGGGCAACGGCACGCAGCGCACGGACGGCGCGGGCGCTGCGGGCGGCGGCGGCTCGCCCGACGGCGGCGCCGGCGCGATCGGCAGCGCCCCCGCCGCGGAGCAGCTCGGCTCGGCGACCGAGCGCGAGCGTGCCGCCGTCGAGCAGGCGCGCGCGACCCGCAGCGGTCCCGTGTCGCTCGACGCCGCGAGCGTCGATCCGGCCAAGGTGGGCACGGCCCCCGGCGTGGGCCAGGTCGCCGACCTGCCGGCGCCGCTGGTCATCCTGCTCGCGCTGCTGCTCGCCGGCGCGCTCGCGCTCGGCGGCCTGCGCATCCGACGCCTTGTCGACGCACGCCGCGCTTGAGGACCACGCGCGGGCGCAGGCGCTGAGCGTCCCGACGCCCGCCGTGCAGACGCTGCTGACCGTCGGGCTGGCGGCGATGATCTGCGCGGTCGCGTTCGTCGCCGACGGCGGGCTGCGGCTCGGACGCACGACGCCTGCCGAGCTCGGTCTGATCCTCGGCGGCGGGGCGACCGTCTGCGGCGCGAGCGCCTGTGGGGCGTCGGGCCGCTCGCGCTGCTGCTCGTGCTCGCGGTGCTGACGGCGCTGTCGATCACCTGGGCGGCGAGCCCGTCCGAGGCGTGGCTGGAGGCCAACCGGACGCTCGCCTACGCCGCTGTGTTCGCCGGCGCCGTCGCGCTCGCGCACAGCGTGCCCGGCCGCTGGAGCGCGATCGTCGCGGCGATCACGCTGTCGGCGGTCGCGATCAGCGCATACGCCGTGCTGACGAAGATCTTCCCCGGCGCGCTGAACCCGGACGAGATCTATGCCCGTCTGCGCCAGCCCTTCGGCTACTGGAACAGCGTCGGCCTCGCTGCGGCGCTCGGCGTGCCCGGCTGCCTCTGGCTCGGCACGCGCCGGACCGGGCACCAGGCGCTCAACGCGCTCGCCTACCCGGCGCTCGGGCTGCTCGCGTTGACGATACTGCTGTCCTTCTCGCGTGGCGCCGTCCTCGCGGCGGCCCTCGGAGCAGCGTTCTGGCTCGCCGTCGTCCCGCGCCGCCTGCGCGCGGCCGCGCTCCTCATCGCCGGCACGGCGGGCGGCGGCCTGATGGCGGCCTGGGCCTTCGGCCAGAGCGCGCTGACCGACGACCGCGTGCCGGTCGACCTGCGCAACGCCGCCGGCCTGCAGCTCGGGCTGCTCGTCGTCGTGATGCTCGGGCTGCTGGCGCTCGTCGGGCTCGGGATCGGCTTCGCGCGCGCCCACCGGGCACCGAGCCAGCTCGCGCGCGACCGCGCGGGCGTCGCGCTGGTCGCGGCGCTCGCGCTCGCCGGCGCGGGGCTCGTCGTCTCGCTGTCGCTCGGCGAGCGCGGGCTGACGGGCTCCGTCTCGGCGCGCTGGGAGCAGCTCACCGACCCGTCGGCGCCGCTGCCGCGCAACGACAACAGCCGCCTGACGTCGGCCGGCACCGTGCGCGCGCGGTACTGGGACGAGGCGCTGCGGATCTTCGCCGACAACCCCGCCACCGGCGTCGGCGCGGGTGGCTACGCGATCGTCCGCAAGCGCTACCGGACCGCCGATCAAGCGGTGCGCCACGCGCACGGCTACGTCGTCCAGACGCTCGCCGACCTCGGTCTGGCCGGCATGGCGGTGAGCCTCGCCCTGCTCGCCGCGTGGCTGGCGAGCGCCGCGCGCGCCACCGGCCTGCGCCGCCGCGACCGCGGCCGGCCGTTCACGCCCGAGCGGATCGGGCTGCTGACGCTGCTTGCCGTCGTGGTCGTCTTCGGCGTGTCGTCGTTGATCGACTGGACGTGGTTCGTCCCGGCCAACGCGGCGGTCGCGCTGCTCGCCGCGGGCTGGATCGCCGGCCGCGGCCCGCTCGGCGCGCGCGGAGGCGACGACGAGCCGCAGCAGCGCCGCGCGCCCGTGGTCGGGAACCTGCGCGCGCGGCTGCGCGCCGGCCTGCGCGAGCGCCCGCGCGCCATCTGCGCAGCCGCCGTGACGCTGATCGTGCTGGCGGCCGCGTGGGCGGTCTACCAGCCCCAGCGCGCCGACGCGATCGCGCAGGACGCGCTTGACACGCTGGCCACCGGCGACGCCGACGCCGCGCGCGTCCAGGCGCAGCGTGCGCGGGAGCTCAACCCGCTCTCGCTGGACCCGCTCTACGCCCTCGGGACGATCGAAGCGTCGGCCGGCCGCAAGTTCGCGGCGCGCCGTGCGTTGGAGCAGGCAGTGCGCTTGCAGCCATCCAATCCCGACCCGTGGGTGCGACTTGCCGAATTCGAGTTGAATACTCTCCGTCGACCGAAGGTGGCGCTGACGGCGATCCGCCCGGCGCTCTACCTCGATCCCCGATCTTCTGATGCGGTCGCTGTGTTCCTAGCAGCGCAACGACAGACCACAGCCCCGTGAAGACACTCTCCCCGATCATCGCCGCCATCCTCGTGCTGGCGGCCCTTCCCTCGCTTGCGTCCGCGTCGCGGACGCAGGAGTCGACATTCCAGGACGACCCCATGCTCGTCTACGGCACGCCCGAGCGGATGACCGCGACGCTCGACACGCTGAAGTCCTTCGGCGTCGACCGCATCCGCGTCTCGGTCTTCTGGGCGCTCGTCGCACCGGCCAACGACCAGCCGCAGAAGCCGAACTTCGACGCGACCGATCCCGCGCACTACCCCGCGGCACATTGGGAGCGCTACGACCGCCTCGTCAAGGCGGCGCTGGCGCGCGGGATCCTCCTGAACTTCAACATCACCTCGCCGGTGCCGCGCTGGGCCGCCGCCGAGGCGCCGCGCTCCGACATCCAGCACACCTTCGGCGTCAACCCGGAGGAGTTCGGGCACTTCGTGCGCGCCGTCGCCACCCGCTACAGCGGCACGTACAACGGCCTGCCGCGGGTCGACTACTGGTCGATCTGGAACGAGCCGAACCAGGCCGGCTGGCTGACGCCGCAGTGGGGGCCGGACCCGCGCAACGGCAAGCGCTGGGTCGAAGCGGCGCCCGCGCTGTACCGCAAGCTCGTCCAGAACGCATGGCAGGCGCTGGCCGACACCGGCCACGGCAGCGACACGATCCTCGTCGGCGAGACGGCACCGCAGGGCGAGAAGAACGACAAGGACATCACGCAGTCGATCGACGCGCTGAAGTTCATCCGCCGCATGTACTGCCTCGACGACAACCTCAACATCCTGCGCGGAAGCCATGCCCGGGTGCGCGACTGCCCGGGCGACAGCGCCTCGTTCGTCGCGCAGAATCCCGCCCTGTTCCGGGCCAGCGGGTTCGCCCATCATCCCTACGCGCTGCTGACGCCGCCGGGCCGGCGGTCCTCATGGCCCGACTGGGTGTCGATGGCGGATCTGCGCACCCTCAGCCGCGAGCTCATCCGCATCTACCGCCGCTACGGCCAGAAGACGCAGACCTCGCGCGGCGTCCCGCTGTATCTCACCGAGTACGGCTACCAGACCAAGCCCGACCCCTTCGTCGCGAACGTCGTCACGTTCAGCCGCCAGGCGGCTTGGATCAACCAGGCCGAGTACATGGCCTACAAGAACCCGCACGTGCGCACCGTCAGCCAGTTCTTGCTGATCGATGACGCGCCGGTGCCCGGCGAGAAGAACCCGCGCCTGGCGTACCGCACGTTCCAGAGCGGGCTGCAGCTGCTGGCGGGCAAGCGCAAGCCGTCCTACAAGGCCTACATCACGCCGATCCACCTGCCCAAGACGCGGATTCGCCGCGGGCGCTCGGCGTCGGTCTTCGGGATGTTGCGGCCGGCGCCGCCCTACGCGCGCGTACGCGTCCAGATCCAGTTCCGTCCCCGCGGCGCCAAGCGCTGGCAGACCCGCAAGCGGATCACGGTGGGCGGGCCCCGCCACTACTTCATCACCCGCCTGCGCATCACGCGCCGCGGCAGCGTCCGGATCCTCTGGCGCAACGGCAACCACTCGGTGGCCAGCCGCACCGTCAGCGTGAGCGTCATCCGCTAGGCCGCGCCCGCACGGTCCAGCTCCCGCCGGCGTCCAGCGATCGCTTGATCGTGCCGTCGTGCAGCGCGACGAGCAGCTCCGCTCCGACGCCGCCGTCGAACGCCGCGGGCCCGCCCCCGACCGAGCCGGCCGGCCGCCAGCTCGCAGCTCCGGCCGGGCTGCGCCACACGCGCCCGTCGGCCGACACGAGGAAGATGCCGTCGGCCGTCCACGTCAGCAGGCCCGGCGCCGGGGCGTGGACGGCGGCCCACGTGCGACCGGCC
>DATMJM010000336.1:0-3200 GCA_035553935.1 Solirubrobacteraceae bacterium | reverse complement strand
AGGCAGACCATGACTCCCTCACCGCGAAGGTGCTGCGCAAGCCTGAGCGCAGGGAGATCGCTGCTCCCGTGCAGGAGCAGCTCATCGTCGAGCTGTACTCGAAGTAGCCGTCTTTTCCGCAGCTGCGCTCGCGCGCGCACGGACCGCAGCGCGCGCAGCGCATCCCCAAGTGACACCCCGACGTTAGGACCCTGATGCTCGACTTCCAAGTGCCCCGGATCACCAGTGAGACGGTCGAGGAGAACCGCGGCTCGTTCACCATCGAGCCACTCGACCGTGGTTTCGGCTACACGTTCGGCAACTCGCTGCGGCGCGTGCTGCTGAGCTCGCTTGCGGGCGCAGCCGTGACGAGCGTCCGCATCGAGGGGGTCGCGCACGAGTTCTCGACGATCAAGGGCGTCAAGGAGGACGTCACCGACATCGTCCTCAACCTCAAGGGCATCGTCTGCCGGATGCACTCCGACGCGACGGAGGTCGAGGCCCCGCTCGTCGTCACAGGTCCCGGCGAGATCACCGCGAAGGACATCGACCTGCCCTCCGGCGTCGAGGTGCTCAACCCCGACGTCCACATCGCCACCCTCGAGAAGAAGACCAAGCTCGAGCTGTACCTCACGGTCGGCCGCGGCCGCGGCTACCGCCAGTCGGAGGACAACAAGTCGCCCGACCAGCCGATCGGGGTCATCCCGATCGACTCGATCTTCTCGCCGGTGCGGCGCGTCGCCTATGGCGTCGAGCCCGCCCGCGTCGGTCAGCGCACGGACTACGACAAGCTCACGCTCGACATCGAGACCGACGGCTCGATCGACCCGCAGGCGGCGCTGCGCGAGGCGGCGGAGATCCTCATCGCCCAGCTGGCGATCTTCACCGACGCCGACCGCATCGAGGAGCTGCGCGCCGGCCCGGGCGGCCAGCTCGAGGGCTCCAACGGCCATGGCACGCTCGCGGGCGCGGCGGGCGGCGGCGCCGCGGTCGGGCCGATGCACGACATCCTCATCGAGGAGCTCGAGCTCGGCGTGCGGTCCTACAACTGCCTCAAGCGCGCCGGCATCCAGACGGTCGGCGACCTCATCTCCAAGTCCGAGGGCGAGCTCAACGCGATCCCGAACTTCGGCAAGAAGTCGATCGACGAGGTCATCGAGACGCTCCACAACCGCGGCCTGGACCTGCGCACCGACTAGACGTCACTAGACTCCTGATCCGCTCATGCGCCACCAGAAGACACGCAACAAGCTCAGCCGGTCGTCCTCGCATCGCAAGGCGCTGCTCATGAACCTCTGCAAGGAGGTCATCGAGCATGAGCGGATCAAGACGTCGGAGGCCAAGGCGAAGGCCGTCAAGCCCGAGCTCGAGAAGCTCATCACGCTCGCCAAGCGCGGCGACCTGCACGCGCGGCGCCAGGCGCTGTCGACGCTCGGCCAGGATAAGTTCGTCGTGCACACGCTGTTCGCCGAGGTCGCCCCGCGCTATGCGGGCCGGTCGGGTGGCTACACGCGGATCCTCAAGCTGGGTCCGCGGCGCAGCGACTCGACCGAGATGGTCTACCTCGAGCTCGTCTAGCCGCGTCGAGCCGGCGCAGGGTGAGGGCGCTCTCGCCAGCATAGGCTGCAGCCATGACCAGCCGGATGCTGCTCGAGTACGACGGCACCGCGTTCGCCGGCTGGGCGCGCCAGCCCGGTCAGCGCACCGTGCAGGAGGAGGTCGAGCAGGCGCTGGCGAAGATCCTGCGCGACGAGATCGCGGTCGTGGTCGCGGGGCGCACCGACCGCGGCGTGCACGCCTGGGGCCAGGTCTGCTCCTACGAGCATGAGGCGGTCGACCCGCTGCGGCTCAACGCGCTGCTGCCGCGCGACATCGCGGTGCTCGACTGCAACCCGGCGCCGGACGGGTTCAGCGCCCGGCGCGACGCGATCTCGCGGACGTACTGCTACCGCGTGCTGCACCGTCGCGCGCGGTCGGTCTGGCACGACAACCGCGCGCTGTGGCACGGCTGGGATCTGGACGCCGGCGCGCTGCAGGCCTGCGCGCAGGCACTCGCCGGCACCCATGACTTCACGGCGTTCACGCCGACCGACACCTACCACACCCGCTTCGAGCGCGACGTCCTCACGGCCGAGTGGCGCCGCGAGGGCGACCTGCTCGAGTTCTGGATCACGGCCGACACGTTCATGCGCCAGATGAACCGCATCCTGGTCGGCACGATGCTCGAGGTGGCGACGCGGCGCCGCACGTTGCCGGACTTCGTGGCGCTGCTGGCGGGGGCGCCGCGCAGCGGTGCGGGGGCGACCGCGCCGCCGCACGGCCTGGCGCTCGCCGCCGTCGGGTACGCGCCCGTGCCCTGACTATCCTCGGAGCCGCATGAAGGTGCTGCTGACCAACGACGACGGCATCGACGCGCAGGGCCTGCAGACGCTGCGCCGCGCCCTGCTGCGCGTGCCGGGCATCGAGCTCGTCGTCATCGCGCCGGACGGCAACCGCTCGGCGATGGCGCGCTCGATCACGACGAGGCGCCCGCTGTGGGTCGAGGAGGTGCCTTTCGAGGATGGGACGACCGGCTACGCGACCGACGGCACGCCGGTCGACTGCGTGCGCCTCGCGAACCTCGGCCTCGTCGACGGGTTCCGCGCCGAGCTGATCGTCTCGGGCATCAACCACGGCGCCAACCTGGGCGACGACATCACGTACTCGGGCACGGTCGCTGCGGCGCTCGAGGGCGTCGTCCTCGGCCTGCCGGCGATCGCCGTCTCGCAGCAGTCGGCCGCGCGGGAGATGGACTTCCGGCTGTCGGACGAGTTCGACTTCGAGGAGGGCGCGCGCTTCGTCGCACGCGTCGTGGAGGAGATCGAGGACGTGCCGCTGCCCGCCGGCACGCTGCTGAACGTCAACTGCCCGGCGGGCGACGCCAAGGGCGTGCAGGTCACGCGCCTGGGCAAGCGGATCTACCGCGACGAGCTGACGCTGACGGAGTCCGGCGCCGGGGAGTCCTCGCGCAGGCGCTACTGGGTCTACGGCCGCGATCACGGCTTCCACGACGAGCCCGGCACGGACCTCGCCGCGGTGGCTGCGGGCGACATCGCGGTGACGCCGCTGCACTTCGACCTCACGGACGCGGCGGGCCTCGACGCGCTCGAGCGCCACGACCTCGGCCGGCTGCTCGAGCCGGCCGCTCGGGAGGTCGAGTGACGGCCGCCGACGTCGTGCAG
>DATMJM010000335.1:0-2191 GCA_035553935.1 Solirubrobacteraceae bacterium | reverse complement strand
CTACCTGCACAGCGCAGCCGCCATCCTGGCGCTTTGGCCGCTGGCCTATCACATGTGGACATATCCGACGCCGGGAGCCGCAGCCCGGCCCGGACGCGCTCACGAGTCACATCACATGCCCACCTGGGAGTCTCCCGGCGTCTGAGCCAAGCCTAAACAGCAGTCGGCCCAGCGCGCCCCACGAGCGTTCGCCGGCTGCCGGTTGCTACCGCACTGCTGCTCCTTCGGTACCTTCCGGTCGTCTGGTCACGTTGCGCGGTCTGCGCGCCACCGGCGATCGCCCCGATAGAGTTACGTGGGTCGGCGGTACCCCGGGCTGGGGGAATGGATTGGGCATCAGCGGATCCCTTCTCTGCGGGGGACTGGATGTCGCATCTCGCGACAGCGTCCCGGGCGGCCGCCGCCGCCCATGAGGAATGAGAGTCCCGGGGCGATTTTCAGGTCAGCCGATGCGTCGAGAGGTTCGACCCACGGGCGCGCGAGGCGATTGCGCTTTCCGCGAGACGCGCGGTCAAGCCAAGGTCGGCCTCGGTCAGGTGATCAGCACCGGCGTGCCGATCGGGACGCGGCCGAACAGCTCGATGACGTCGGGGACGTGCATCCGGATGCAGCCGTGTGACGCGCGCGTGCCGATCGAATGACCCAGGCTGGTGCCGTGGATGCCGACGCCGCCGACGATTCCCATCCAGCGTGCCTTGAGCGGGTTGGCGGCGCTGCCGCCGGAGACGGTCGTGCCGGCAAGCTCGCCCGCCCAGGGGCTGTTGGGAACCGACCAGACCGGGTTGACCTGCTTGCTCTGGATGGCGAAGAGCCCGCGTGGCGTCGGATGGTCCGACTGGCCGACGGCGACCTTGTAGCTCCTGACGACGGTGGAGTTCTTCAGCAGGCGCAGCGTGAACGTCGCCTGGTGGATCGTGATGGCGGTCGTGGCGCGGCGGCGCAGCTCCCCGGCCGTGACCTTCGGCTTGGGGCGCAGCAGCTTGGGCTCCAAGACGCGACCGAGGCGCGGGTCCTTCAGGGCGCGGCCGATGTCGCGCGCGAGGCGGCGGCCGTCGATGTCGCGGCCGCGCCGCGAGTGCGTCACGCGCACGCGCGTCAGCGAGACGCGCAGCTGCGCGTCGCGCGGCTTGCGTCGCAGGCGGCGGTCGATGCGGCCGGCGAAGCGCTCGACGCGGCGCTTGGAGTAGTCGACGGCGAGCGCCACGTCGACGGGAGCGCCATTGGCGCTGCGGCCGGTATCGAGCGCGCGCCCGGCGCTGCGCCGAGCGTCGAAGCGCACACGCGCCCTGGCCGCGGTCAGCCTCCACGTGAGGCCCGCCGCCCGCACGGTGACCGAGCCGCGCTCGACGTGCTCGCCGTACACCTGCTGCAGCCTCGCGGCCGCCTCCTCGACCGTCAGCCCCGAGACGTCCTGACCGGCGACGGTGACGGCGGCCGCGATCCGCTCGACAGGCGGCGGCTGCGCGACCGGCGGCGCCTGCGCGACAGCCTTGACCGCGAGCAGCGCGACCAGCGCCGCCAGACAGAATCCGATCGCTATCCGCAGCAGGCTCATCGGCAAGCACGTACCCCGATGCCGCGGCGACGAAGCCGTACATCAGCCGCTGCTGATACGTTGTATCAATGACGCCTGATACACAGCCTCTTGCGGCGCCGTTCGCGCTGCCTCATCCGCTCACCCCGCCGGACCTGCTCGCCAAGTACTTCAAGGTCTTTGCCGATGCCACCCGGGTGCGCATCCTCGAGCTGCTCGAGGACCGCGGCGAGCTGTCGGTCGGCGAGCTGGTCGAGAGGCTGGGCCTGTCGCAGCCGAAGGTCTCGAACCACCTGGCGTGCCTGCGCTGGTGCGGCTTTGTGATCAGCCGCCGCGAGCATCCGTCGGTGTACTACCGCGTCGCCGATCAGCGGGTGCTGGGCATGCTCGCGCTCGGACGCGCGCTGCTGGCCGACAACGCCGAGCACGTCGCCGCTTGCGAGCGCGTCACCGCGAGAGGATGCTGATGGCGCATCGCGGCAAGCACAGCGAGCGCGAGCCGAAGCCGGGTCCGGGCGCGGGGTTGTTCTCCGGCGGAGCCGTCGCGATGGTCGCCATCTGTTGTGGAGGTCACGCGCTCGCGCTGGGTCTGCTCGGCGTTGTCGGCCAGCAGCGCGCGTCCGAGCGCGAGCATGCCCAGCACCCGCTGATCGGCGA
>DATMJM010000334.1:0-3100 GCA_035553935.1 Solirubrobacteraceae bacterium | reverse complement strand
TCTCGCTCGCCGACTACGGCAAGCTCGTGGCGCTCCTCGCCGAGGCGTTCGACGGCACCGGCCAGCGGGGCTCGACGCTGCCGATCCTCTACGACGAGTTCGGCGTCGAGTCCGTGATTCCAGCGTCGAAGTCGGCGCTCTACACCGGCACGGAGCCGGCGGCGACGCGCCCGGTCGACGAGGCGACGCAGGCCGCGCACTACCGCCGCGCGCTCCAGCTCGCGTACTGCCAGCCGAACGTGGTCGGGCTGCTCCTCTTCCACTCGCACGACGAGCCGGCGCGCTCCGGGTGGCAGTCGGGCGTCCTCTACGTGGACGGGACGCCGAAGGCGAGCCTGCCCGCGGTGCGTGACGCCCTCGCGGCGACCCGCGGCGGCTCGATCGCCCGCTGCGGCCCGCCGCTCGTGCTGAAGCCGCGCGTGACCTGGCGAGCGGCGACGATGTCTTTCGCCCTCCGCTGCGACCTCGACTGCGTGTGGCGCGCGCGTCTCGTCCGCCTCCCGGCGGGCTCCACGACGGCCGCCGCGAGCGGGCGCGGCAAGGCGGCGACGCCCGTGGCGGTGTCGCTGCGGCGCAAGGTGCGGCCGGGGCAGTACCGGCTCGAGGTCTCGCTCGTGCACCCGGTCAACCCGGCGCCCGCGCGCGTCCTCCGCAGCGCCCCGTTTCGCGTCCGGTGACCTTGCGGCTCGCGCGGCGCCTCGCCGCGCTCGTCGCGCTCGTGCTCGGGATCGCGGCGCTGGCGGCCGGCTGCGGCGGCGACGAGGAGCGCGGCGCCGACGACGACCGCGGCACCGTCCCGTCCCAGCCGGCGGCGACGGGAGCTAGTGGCACAGAAACACAAAGTCCCTCCCCCGCCATGACGAACGGCTCGACTGAGCCGAACGCCGCGCCGCCGCCGGGGGCAAGTGTTTCTGTCACACAAAGTTCGACAGGTCCGTCGGGGGCAGGTGCAACCCCGCCGCCGCCGCGGCCGGCGGTCGACCGCTTCGTCGTCGGGGCGGTCGACGACGCGGCGCGGCACCCCGGGCCGATGCTGGACCAGCTCGCGGCCGCGGGCTTCGGCGCGCTCGGGATCACGAGCTACTGGGAGCCGGGCCGGGCCGCGCCCGTGCCGGGCGAGCTCGCTGTGCTGCGGGACACGGCGGCGCGCGCGACCGCCCGCGACCTCCGCGTCTTCCTGGCCGTCTTCCACCGCGGCTCGGCGACGACGCCGCTGACGCCCGCCGCGCGGCGACAGTTCGCCCTGTACACCGCCGCGATCCTTCGCGGCGTCCCGGCGATCCGGGACGTGATCGTCGGCAACGAGCCGAACCTGAACCGCTTCTGGCTGCCGCAGTTCGGCCCGAACGGGGAGAACGTCGCGTCCCGCGACTACTACGCCCTGCTCGCGCAGGTGCACGACGCGGCGAAGGGGGCCGCCCCCGACGTCCGCAACTGGGGCGGCGCGCTCGCGCCCCGCGGCGTCGACCGGCCGGGCACCGGCCGCGACACGCAGTCGCCGCGGCGCTTCCTGAACGGCCTCGGCGCCGCGCACCGCGCGAGCGGCCGCAGCGTCCCGCCCCTGGACGGCTTCGCCTTCCACCCGTACCCCGCGAGCTCCCAGGCGCCGCCCGACCGCCCGAACCCGCCGGCGTCGAAGCAGCTCGGCCTCGCCGACCACCAGCGCCTGCGGCGGCTCGTCCGCGAGGCGTTCGGGCGCGACCTGCCGCTCCTCTACTCGGAGCTCGGCGTCGAGACCGCGATCCCGCCGGCAAAGCGCCACCTCTACGAGGGCGAGGAGCCGGGACGCCCGGTCGACGAGGGCACGCAGGCCGAGTACTACCGCCGCGCGCTCCAGCTCGCCGCCTGCCAGCAGGGGGTCGTCGGGATGCTCCTCTTCCACTCGCACGACGAGCCGTTCCTGACCGGCTTCCAGTCGGGCGTGTACTACGTCGACGGGACGCCGAAGGCGAGCCTCGAGCCGGTGCGCCGCGCGATCCTCCGCGCCCGCGCGGGCTGCTGAGCCGCGTACCATGAACACCGTGAGCGAGCCGCCGCAGGGGCAGTACGTCGCCTACACCTTCTACCGGGTCGACCCTGCGTGGCGCCGGCTCCCGATCGAGGAGCGCGCTGCGGCGAAGGACGCGTTCGCGGACGTCGTCGAGTCGTGGAGCGAGCGCTTCGAGCACCTGCGCGCGTACTCGACGGTGGGCGTGCGGCCGGAGACCGACTTCTTCCTCTGGAAGATCACGTCGCGCTACGAGGACCTGGGCGCGCTCGGCGCGGAGCTGAACGCGACGCCGCTCGCGGGCTGGCTGCACACGCCGTACTCGTACCTGGCGACGACGAAGGCCTCGCAGTACACGCAGGCGCGGCGACCGCGCAAGATCCTCCCGAAGGGACAGCCGTACCTCGTCGTCTACCCGTTCGTGAAGGTGCGGCCGTGGTACGCGCTGCCGCCGGAGGACCGCCAGCGCGCGATGGACGAGCACATCCGCATCGGCCGCGAGGAGTTCCCCGGGATCACGAACCACACCACCTACTCGTTCGGGATCGACGACCAGGAGTTCATGACCGCGTTCGAGTGCGACGAGCCGGCGGACTTCATGCACCTGATGCTCCGCCTGCGCGACAGCGAGGCGAGCGCCTACACCGAGCGCGACGTGCCGATCTTCGTCGGTGCCCTCACGGACGTCCGCGGCGCCCTCGACCAGCTCGACGGCGCCGCCGCCCGCGTGGCGACTTAGTGGCACTGTGCCACTAAGTCCGGCTCAGCCGTAGCTGCGCTCCGCGCGCCACGTGCGCACTGCGGCGTAGGCGCAGGCGCCGAGCACGAGGAAGAACGCGAGCGCGTCGCGCCCGCTCGGGCGCAGGCCGATGAAGGCGCCGATCGCGACGACCGCGAGGACGACCGCGCCGTAGAAGACCACGCGCCCCCGTTCCGACCACGTCTCGATGTCGCCGCGGCGCTCGCGCCAGAGCAGGAAGAGGAAGAACGCGATCGCGAGGAAGAATGCGATCCGGAGCAGCCCGCCCACCGTGGCGAGCACCTCGTCGAGCGAGAGGACGACCACGACCGCGGCCACGAGCGCGATCGCGAGGAACCCGCGCACTGCGGGGT
>DATMJM010000333.1:0-2661 GCA_035553935.1 Solirubrobacteraceae bacterium | reverse complement strand
TCCGAGCGATCGGGTTGGGCAGCTTGGCCTTCGTGAAGCCGCCGAGGCGCTCGTACCAGTACCAGACGAACGAGCCGATCGCGCCGCCGTACTCGTCGAAGTGCATCTGGCCGTCGGTGACGATGTCCAGGCCCGCGATCTCCTGGTCTTTGATGCATGCCGCCGTCGCGTCGCGGTAGGCCTGGAAGTTCTCCTCGAGCTTCCACCACTCGAGCAGGTCGGCGCCCTGCACGTTGTACTGCTGGTACCAGCGGGGCTTGGGATAGGAGCCGATCATCGTCGTCGGCAGGATCGTGTCGGTCAGCTTCGTCGGCATGGCGCTACCTCACTTCGGGCATCGTGGTTCTTGCAAAACGGGGGACGTGGACTCAGTCGTCGAGCATCGCCACGGCGCGCACAGGCGAGCCGGTGCCGGCGCGGATCCGCAGCGGGAAGCCGAAGAAAGCGAATCGGCGACCGGCGACCGCCTGCAGGTTGGCGAGGTTCTCGTAGTGCGTGATGCCGCTGCGGCGGCAGAAGAGGTGGACGGGGTAGATCCGGTCGGACGGGTTGTCGGGGCTGGGTGAGTCGACGCCGAAGATCTTCACGCCGTGGTCGCCGAGCCACTCGGCGGCGGACTCGTCAAGGCCGGGGTAGTGGGTGGTGTACTCGGGAGTGCCGCCGAAGCGCTCCGCGCTGGCTGTTCGGATCAGCAGCACGTCGCCGCGCCGCAGCTCGGCGGGCGACGCGGCCAGCGCCCGGTCCAGTCGCTCGGCGGTGCAGTACTCACGCGGCGCGACGTCGGAGACGTCCAGGCACGTGCCCTGCCCGCAGAACGTGTCCAGCGGCATCTCGTCGATCGTCGGCGCGCCCTCGCGCGGGTCGAGGTGGCTGAGCGCATCGACGTGCGTCGGCCCGTGGTCGCAGAGCTGGATGCCGAGGCTCTGGAAGGCGAAGTCGCTGTCGAAGTTCGGCGCGGTGTCGGCGAAGGAGTGATGCTGCCATACCTTCGTCTCGAGGTGCCCGGCGTACACCGGCATGCCGTCGAAGATCTCCTGCGACAGGTCAACGAGCTGCGCCATCGGCGTGCTCCTTCCTCAGCGGCCGCGCGATCGCACGCGCGGCCATCGTTGTCAACGTGCTCACCACGCCGTCCACCCGCCGTCCACGCGCAGCACGCTGGCGTTGACGCTCGTCGAGGCGTCGCAGGCGAGGTAGCGGACGGCATCGGCGACCTGCTCGACCGTCGCCAGGCGTCCGGTCGGCAGCCGCCGCTGCACCTCCTCGCGGAACGTCGGATCGGCCAGCATCCCGCGCGTCAGCGGTGTCTGCACGAACGTCGGTGCGACCGCGTTGACGCGGATGCCGTCGGCGGCCCACTCGACGCCGAGCGCCTTCGTCAGCCCCTCGACCGCGTGCTTGGTGGCGCAGTAGGCAACCCGTCCGGGGTAGCCGACGGCGCCCATCTGCGAGGAGAGGTTCACGATGCTGCCACTCGCGCCGCGGCGCAGCAGCGCGTCGCCGACCGCGCGGCAGGTCGCGAACGTCGCGCGGACGTTGACTGCGAACAGCTCGTCCCAGTCGGCGAGCGGGTAGTCGCGCGCGGGGCCGGGCCTGTTCGTGCCGGCGGCGTTGACGCACACGCGCAGGTCGCCGATCCGCTGAGCGGCCGCGACGGCGCCGGCGACCTGGTGCTCGTCTGTGACGTCGGCGGCGTGCGCGTGCGCCGTGCCGCCCGCCTCGCCGATCGCATCGGCCGCCGCGTCGAGATCGTCGGCGGTGCGAGCGACGAGCACGACCTCGGCCCCCGCTGCGGCGAGCGCCTGCGCGCAGCCCAGTCCGAGGCCGCGGCCAGCGCCGGTCACGAGCGCGACGCGCCCGTCCAGGCGCCAGCGGTCGGCGCTCATGTGCCGGGCTCCGTTCGCGCGCGCTCGAGACGCATCGTCGCCGTCAGGGCGTGGCCCGCGAAGCGCTCGGCCGTCGAGATCGCAGCGACCGCCGGCGCCACGTGGCGCGTGCCGACGGGCGTCAACTGCTGATACGTGCAGGTCTTCAGGAACTTGCCGACCCATAGGCCGCCGGTGTAGCGGGCGCCGCGCAGCGTCGGCAGCACGTGGTTGGTGCCGACGGCCTTGTCGCCATAGGCGACGGTTGCCTCTTGGCCGAGGAACAGCGAGCCGTAGTTGCGCAGGCGCTCCAGGTAACGCTCGAGCTTGGCGTCGTCGACGTGGACCTCGAGATGCTCGTTGGCGGCCGCGTCGGCGAGCGCGATCGCCTCGTCGTCGTCGCCTGCGATCGCGATCCATCCGTGGTCGCGCCAGGCGGCGCCGGCGACGTCGGCCGTCGGCCACGTCGCCAGCAGCTCGTCGATCTGGGCGGCGACCGCGTGGCCGACGTCCTCGCCGATCGCGACCAGGCCGGCCGGGGAGTCCGGGCCGTGCTCGGCCTGGCCGAGCAGGTCCGCCGCGACCAGCCGCGCGTCGGCCGAGCCGTCGGCGATGACGAGCACCTCCGTCGGACCGGCGAGCAGGTCGATGCCGACGCGGCCGAACAGCTGGCGCTTGGCCTCGGCGACGTAGGCGTTGCCGGCGCCGACGAGCATGTCGACCGGCGCGATCCCGTCGATGAGGCCAAACGCCATCGCCGCCAGCGCCTGTACGCCGCCGAGGCACAACACGGCGT
>DATMJM010000332.1:0-5584 GCA_035553935.1 Solirubrobacteraceae bacterium | reverse complement strand
GCCCGGCGACCACCGGTCCGAGCGCCTCTCCGATGGACATCACCGGCTCAGCCTCAGCGACGATGACACTGACGCAACTATCGCGGACCGCCCGTCTACGTGCATCGGGAGCGTGAACTGGTGTCCGCGCGTGGTGTCGGCGGTCTCCGAAGCGCACGGGTTGGCGTAGGGCGCCGTGGTGGGGGCCAGTCCTGCGCGCTGTCCCTCTGTATGCGCGCAGGCATCCATGCGTGTATGCGAGAGGAGACGTGGTGGACATTTACGTGTTGGCAAATCAGAAGGGTGGGGTGGGTAAGACGACGGTCGCGCTCGGGCTGAGTTGTGCGCTGTCGCGCCGGGGCGCCCGGGTGTTGCTGGTCGATCTGGATCCGCAGGCGTCGGCGACGAAGGTGCTCGGCGTGGGGCTGGAGTGTCGGTGTACGGTGGCCGATGCGCTGCTTGAGCCCGGGCGCTACCGGCTTGTCGACGCGATCGTCGAGTCTGGGTGGGGGTTTGATGTCGTGCCGGCGGAGATGGCGCTGGAGTTCCCCCGCTTTCGTGGACACCTGACGGCTGGGCCATCTGGCCTGGCGTGGAGGATGTCTGTCGATGCCCAAGACCCCGCCGTATTCGAAGGAGTTCAAGCGAGGCCGTGGCGCTGCTCAGGACGAGTGGCCGGTCGATCCCGCAGCTCGCCGATGAGCTCGGGTGCTCGCCGCAGTCGCTGCGCAACTGGAGTCGCCAGATCGACGTCGACGAGGGCAAGGCCGAGGGCCTGACGTCGGCCGAGCGCGACGAGCTGCGCCGCCTGCGCTGCGAGGTCAAGGTGCTCGCCGAGGAGCGCGAGATCTTGAAAAAAGCCGCGGCCTTCTTCGCTTCGGAGAGCAAGACCCGGTGAAGGTCTTCGGGTTCGTGCTGTCGAGGAAGGCCGAACACTCCATCGCGCTGATGTGCCGTGTGCTCGAGGTCGCGCGGTCCGGCTATCACGCCTGGGCGGCGCGCCCGATGAGCGCTCGTGGCGTCGAGGACGCCCGTCTCACGGCCCGCATCCGCGAGCTGCATGACAAGCGACGCAAGGTCTACGGGTCGCCACGGATCTGGGCGGATCTTGTCGTCGACGACGGCGAGCGGATCGGCCGTAAGCGCGTCGAACGCCTGATGCGCCAAGCCGGCCTGTCGGGCCTGATCAGCCGCAAGTACAAGGCCACCACGATCCGGGTGCCGGGCGTGAGGGTCGCCGACGACCTGCTTGATCGCGACTTCGCCGCCGGCGCGCCGAATCGCTGCTGGGTCGCCGACATCACCTACCTCAGAACGTGGGACGGCTGGCTGTACCTCGTCGCCGTGCAGGACCTCTACAGCCGCCGGATCGTCGGCTGGAGCATGGCCGACCACATGCGCACCGAGCTTGTCACCGACGCGCTGCAAATGGCGCTCGCGCGCCGGCGCCCCGGCCGCGGGCTGATCTGGCACTCCGATCAGGGCAGCCAGGGCGGATGCAACTGGTCGTCGCAACGCCTCGATCGAGGAGATTGTGATGGGCAGGCCGGCTGGTTGGATGAAGGAGCTGACGGGCAGGTCGCCGATGAAGTCGCCGGGCAAGCCGTCGCATCGGCGCGATGTCGAGCGAGTGTTCTGGCGGCGGATCGCCGAGGGCTTGAGCAGCGACGACGCGGCGCAGTCGGTCGGGGTGTCGACGGCGGCTGGTGTCCGATGGTTTCGGGAGCGTGGCGGGATGGCGACGTTCATGCTCGAGCCGGTCTCGTGCCGGTATTTGTGCTTTGAGGAGCGCGAGGAGATCGCGCTGCTGCGCGCGCAGGGCGCTGGGGTGCGCGAGATCGCTCGCCAGCTGGATCGTTCGCCGTCGACGATCTCGCGGGAGCTGCGGCGCAACGCGGGCTCCTTCATCCAACCAGCCGGCCTGCCCATCGCAACCTCCTCGATCGAGGTGTTGCGACGACCAGTTGAATCCGCCCTGGGGGTTCCGGTCGGGATCAGCAGCGTGAAAGAAGAGCAAGACGTCCCCGACCGTCACAGCCGGGTGCTCGGCATGCAGGGGCGCGTCGACCGCAGCGCTCCAGAAGCTTGCCGCCGCGTTCGGATCGGTGACGAACACCCATGACTGTGCGCACGCGTCCAAGCCTCATCGGCGAAGCCTCGCGTCGGGCGGCAGTCGCGGCAACTGCTCCGTCGCCCGCTCCCATCAGTCGGCTTCGGGACGCCAAAGCAGTGCCGCTTGTCGCGCGCATTCCAGCCTCTGCGTCCGCGCCGGTTCGCGGCTTCTGCTCGTCGTCCAACCGGGCAGTCGGCGGAACGCGTCTTGCACCCAATGCATCGGATCACCCCGCGGTGGAATTTCGTCCGCGCGGGCTGCCCGATGAACGTCCCTTTCGACGATTTGGTAAGCCGTGGATCGGTCGTAGGCTGGCTAGTCGCAGGAAGCAATGTTCGCCCGCAGAATTCATCTTCGGCAGGCTGCTGTAGCCGTGACGACACCGCCGACGGCCAGCGACGTGCTCGCGCCTGTTCAGCAGGACGCACCGCGTGTCGCGATGGCCGGGCCCCCTGGACGGCCTGCGGACGCGCTGCAAAGGGTTCTCGCGCGAGCGGTTGTCCGCCGTGGCGCCGGTGATCTTGCTGGCCGCACGGTGTTGCAGCGAGAGCTCACGGTCTTCATCGGCGACGAGGCGTGTACCGACAAATCGCTTGTCAAGCGCATTGCCGCCAGGCTGCCGAGCTCTCCGCTATTGGCCGGCGGGGTGTGGTTCAACACCGAGCAGGAGGCGCAGGCTTTCGCTAACGGCACAGCCGAGGGCATGGGCGTCTGGAACGGGAGGTGGGTGAACCTGGCGGGCCGCGGCACAATCGTGTTCGGCGAGGAGCACAACGAGATCCGCGAGCTCTTCGCGCGCGCGCTGAATATTCGCCGTCGCCTCGTGGAGGGCGCGTGGGAGCGGAGCCTGCACGGGGTGCCCGACGTCAACATCGCGCAACATGCCGCCGATCCGCGCTCGCACCGCACGTACAGCGGCGGAGGCGTGGCGCTGGAGAACTACTGGCTGCGCGCGGGTCAGTACATGGCGCGGTTCGCATCACCGACGATCGAGGCACTGCGCGTATTCGCCGACGAGGTCTGGACGGCGCGGCGTCGCAACGAGAAGCCAACGGCGTGGATACCACCGCTGGAACGCCCGGACGAGCTCATCGAGCTCGTGCAGACGCTCCAGCGCACGACGGTTCCTCCTCCGGCCGCGGCCGACCGGCTGCAGCGCGAGATCGTCTTGGCGCTCGACACTGCCAGGTACTACGCGATCCGCTGCGAGGACTTTGGGCTGCTGGACCTGGCGCGACTCGACGCCGCGACCGATCGCGGAGCACGGTACCGACGCATCAAGTGGATCGAGAATCTCGCACAACAAGACCCTGCCAGATCACGCTGGCTGCACACGTGCTACGCACAGCTGGCAAGCGCCGTCCAGCGGCTCGGCCACCTGCAGTTCCTGGCGAGCGCCGGCGAAGAGGAGATCGCGCAGGACCGACTCAGGATCGCGCGGGCCGCCGGCGCACGGGCCCAGGATCCCGAGGCCAGTCCGTTTTACCTGTGGGCCCCGAGACGCGAGATCGCGATGCTCGCCAACCTTCGTGCGGCGATGCTCGAACCTCGTCCGCCGCTGCTCGTCACGATGGGCGCCGACCACGCCAGAAACAGGCGGCGCGAGCTCGAGGAGCTGCTCTCCGGCCGGGGTTGCCTCATCATTGGTGACATCACTCAGCTGGCCGCGCTCGGCCACGAGCGCCAAGGATCGTCGCTCGTGCTCACGGCATCACCGAAGAGTGAGAGCGCATATATATAGATGGCATGAGCAGGCGGCCCGTCCGGCCTGGCCTGTAGCTCGTCCTCGTGTCCGTGCGCGGGCTTACGCGCAGATCGTGGAGCGTGAGGAGGGCGTTGGAGATGACGATCGTGATGGGGCTTGACCAGCATCGAGCGCAAAATCACCGCGGAGTGGATCGACACCGACACGGGGGAGCTGTCGCGGTGTCGGATCTCGCCCGCGCACCGGGCCGGCGTGCGCCGCTTCTGCGAGCGTTTCCGCGGCCGGGAGCTCGAGGTCGCGCTGGAGGCGACGACGGGTTGGCGGTTCGTGGCTGAGGAGCTGCGCCGCGTCGGGGCGGTGGTGCGTCTGGCCGAGCCGGCTGAGACGGCCGCCAGGCGTGGCAACAAGAAGCGCGCCAAGAGCGATCGCGCCGATGCTCGGCATCTGCGGGAGCTGTTGATGATCGGCCGGTTGCCGGAATCGTGGATCCCGCCGGATCACATCCTCGATCTGCGCGCGCGGGTGCGGTTGCGCCACACGCTTTCCCACCAGCGCGGGGAGTGGCTGCAGCGCATCCAGGCGGTGCTCTATCACCACGGCTGCCCGCAGCGCGGCAACCTGATGACTAACGAAGGGCGAAGCTGGCTGGCGGCGCAGCAGTTGCCAGTCGCCGCGCACGAGCAGATCACGACCGCGCTTGGCGTGATCGACGCGCTCGACCGGCAGCTGGCGCCGATGGACAAGGAGCTGCGCGCGTATGCGCGCCGCCAGCCCGGGTGCAAGGCGCTGCTGGGTCAGTTCGGTGTCGGCGAGTTGACCGCGGTCACGATCCTCGCTGAGCTCGGCGACGCCAGCCGCTTCTCCTCGTCGCGAGACGCCGTTCGCTATGCCGGCCTGGACATCACCGTGCACCAGTCCGATCAGCGGCGCGCCGCCGGACATCTCAGCCGCCAGGGCCCGCCCGCGCTGCGCTGGGCGCTGTTCGAAGCGGCGCTGTGTGCCGCCCGCGCGTGCAGCCCCGACCGCGAGTACTACGCGCAGGCAGCCCAGCGACTCGGGGCCAACAGGGCACGCCTGTCGGTCGCGCGCAAGCTCCTCAAGCGCAGCTATCACCTGCTGCGCGAGCTCGGTGAGGAGGCACTCGCTCCCGCATGACGCCGTCGGCGCGCGCCAAGCTCTTCGTCACCCAGATGCGCCGCGGCCGGCTCCACGCCCGCTCCTGCCGCCACGTTCGCGTGGACGGCCCTGATAGACCGAGCGGCCGCAACGCTTCCCCCAGCGGGATCACCCCACCAACCATCATGTCGCCGGCCCGATGCCGTTTCGGGTCGCGGACCGAGATAAGGCCGAGCGCCCGCGCGCACACGACACGCCCCGCCCACCGCGCCCACGCACCGCCGCAGCAGCGAGGTCGACCACCACATCAAACACCGGACCCCACGGCTTGCTCCGGGATCCCTGCACAGATAAGGAGCGTGGCATCGCCCCGAGTGACGGTTGTCCGCCGAAGATCCGCTTCGTCGCTCATATCAACGAAGGGGATGGTGCAGATGATCGTGATCGGGGCGGACACGCACAAGCGCTCGCACGCGCTGGCGGCCGTCGATGAGGGCACCGGCCGGGTGCGCGGCGCGCGGCAGATCAAGGCCGACGAGGCCGGGCATCTCGCCGCGGTGCGCTGGGCGCGCGAGCTCGACGAGGAGCGGGTGTGGGCGATCGAGGATTGCCGCGGCGTGTCAGGGCGCCTTGAGCAGGCGCTGATCGCCGCCGGTGAGCGGGTCGTGCGC
>DATMJM010000331.1:0-3223 GCA_035553935.1 Solirubrobacteraceae bacterium | reverse complement strand
GTAGGCGTCCTCATAGGTCTTGCCGGTCTCGGAGACGATCGTGGCGACGACGCGCTCCGAGTTGTCCATGACCCACTTCTGCAGGCGCTTGATGACGCGCCCGCGGCCCTCGAAGCCCATCGCCTCCCAGGCCGGCTGTGCGGTGCGGCCGCGCGCCGCCATCTCCGTCACACGGCCGGCGGCGAGGTCGGCGACATGCGCGACGACCTCGCCCGTGGCAGGGTTCTCGACGGGGATCTCGCCCTCGCCGGCATGCCCGTTCGTGCTCTGCGCGGCCGTGGTGTCGACGCTGGCCATGTGTAGTCGCTCCTCGGTTCTCGACGTGGTGTCAAGCCCTACGCTAACGCCATCGCCGACCAGCGGCCCTACCGGCGGTTGCTGCGGACGAACACGACCCGGTCGCCGGCCTGCACGCCGGCCGCGTCGGGATCGTCGAAGCGCATGAGGTCGTCGCCGCGGATGACCGCCACGACCGGCCCCGAGACCGCGATCGCGCGCAGCGGCCCGCCCTCGTCATCGCCCACGACGTGCTCGGCGATGTCGAGCCCCTCGCCTACGGAGATGAGGTCCTCGAGCACCTCGGTGACCCTCGGCTGCTGGACCGCGAAGCCCAGCAGCCGGCCCGACGCCTCGGCCGACGTGATGACCGACGTCGCGCCGCTCTGGCGCAGCAGGTGGACGTTCTCGTGCTCGCGCGCGGCCGCCACGATCGTGGCGTCGGGGTTGAGCTCGCGCGCCGTGAGCGTCGCGAGCACGGCGGTGTCGTCGCGATCGACCGCGACGACGATCGCGCAAGCCTCGCGCACGCCCGCCTGCTCGAGCACCATCTTCGCCGCCGCGCTGCCGGCGATCGCCGTCAGCCCCATGTCGGTCGCCCGGCGTCGCGCGTCGATGCTGTCGTCGATGACGACGATGCTGTCGCGGTCGATGCCCTTGGCGACGAGCGTCGTGACCGCGCTGCGCCCCTTGACGCCGAATCCGCAGATGATCACGTGGTCTTTCAAGCTCTTCCTCCAGCGGGTGCGGCGGTAGGCGTCGCGGCTGCGCTGCGCAAGGATCTCAAGCGTCGTCCCGACGAGCAGGATGAGGAAGAGGACCCGCGCCGGCGTGACGAGCAGCGTCGTCGTGAGCCGCGCACCGTCGCTGACAGGCCGCACGTCGCCGTAGCCGGTCGTCGTGATGCTGACGGTCGAGTAGTAGAACGCGTCGAGCAGGGTCACCGACTCGTCCTCGGGGTCGTCGTATCCGTCGCGGCCGACGTACGTCAGCAGCGCGACGAACGCGATCAGGCCGACGGCGACGCCGAGCCGCAGCAGCATGGTGCGCAGCGGCCCCGTCGAGCGCCCGGGGAACTCGATCCTGATCATTTCGTGGGCGCGTGCCATGAGCGGGCAACTCCAGGTCCTACGCGATCGTGCCGGTGCCGGCGAGCACGAGCACGGCGGCGCCGAGCGCGATCCGGTAGGCAACGAAGACGCCGGTCGTATGGGTCGTCAGGAACTTCAGCAGGAACGCGATCGACAGGTACCCCGAGACGAACGCCAGCAGCGTTGCGACCACGGTCGGGGCGATCCCGACGGTGCCCTCCGCGCTGCCGCCGACGACGTGGCGCAGCTCGTAGGCGCCACTCAGCACGACCGCCGGAACCGACAGCAGAAACGAGAAGCGTGCCGCCGCGACCCGGTCCATCCCGAGAAACAGCCCTGCCGTGATCGTGGCGCCCGAGCGCGAGACGCCCGGGATCAGGGCCAGCGCCTGCGCGAAGCCGATGATGATCGCGTCGCGGCGCGTGATGGCCGACAGGTCGCGCTCGCGGCGCGAGACCTTCTCGGCGAGGAGCAGCAGCAGCCCGAGAACGATCAGCGTCGTGCCGATGAGGTACAGGTCGCGGGCGCCGTGCTCGATCTGGTCGGTGAACGCGAACCCGAAGATCACGATCGGGACGGTGCCGAGGATGAGGTACCAGCCCAGGCGCGCGTCGAGGTCCGCGCGCCGCGAACGGTAGCGCAGCGAGGCCAGCCAGGCGCTCGCGATGCGGGCGAGGTCCTGGCGGAAGTACAGGACGACGGCCGCCATCGTCCCGAGCTGGATGACCGCGGTGAACGCGGCGCCGGGATCGTCCCAGCCGGCGAAGGCGGGCACGACGCGGAGGTGGCCGCTGCTGGAGATCGGGAGGAACTCGGTGAGCCCTTGGACGATCCCCAGGACGATGGCTTGGAGGAGGTCCAAGCCTCGGCGGCGACCTAGTCGCTCAGGTCGATCGAGGCGATCCCGACCGGCTCGACGGGCCGGTCGGCGCCGGTCGTCGGCACGGTCTCGATGCGGTCGACGACGTCCATCCCGTCCGTGACCTGGCCGAAGACCGTGTGCTTGCCGTCGAGCCAGGGCGCGGCGTCGGCCGTCACGATGAAGAACTGCGACCCGTTCGTGTTCGGTCCGGCGTTGGCCATCGCGAGCGCGCCGCGGACGACCTTGTGGTCGTTGATCTCGTCGTCGAACTGGTAGCCGGGGCCGCCGGTGCCGGTGCCGGACGGGCACCCGCCCTGGATCATGAAGTCCTTGATGATCCGGTGGAAGAGCAGGCCGTCGTAGAAGCCGTCGCCGGCGAGCTTGCGGAAGTTCGCCACGGTCTCGGGGGCGTCGTCGTCGAAGAGCTCGAAGACGATGACGCCCTCGGTGGTGCGCATAGCGGCTGCGGACATGGCGGGCAGCTTAGAGGAGGGTGGCGCGCTATGGCGCGCCGCGCAGCGTGACCTCGCCGATCGCGACGCGCGGATCGACGGGATCGCCGGGCGTGGTGAAGTGCAGCAGCAGCAGCTCGATCTTCGCTCCGTCGCCCTTGCCCTTGAGGTTGATCAGCTCGTCGTCCTCGACGCCCTTCTTGTCGGTGAGGTGGATCCAGCGCTTGTCGATCACGTCCGCCGGCAGCTCCTTGGCGCTCCTGGCGCCGTACACCTCGACCGTGAAGCCCGGCGTCCTCGTCGCCAGGCGCAGCGAGCGCAGCGCGTGCGGCTTGCCGAGGTCGATCACGAGGCCGGCCGCGATCGGCTGGTCGTCGGCTGGCACGACGACGTCCCACACGGTGCCCGGCTTGCCGTCGATCGCGTTCTTGGCGGGGCCGAACTCGGCACCGGCGCGGGCGGGTTGGTTGTAGGTCTTGGCGGCGTCCTTGGCAAGCTCGATGACTGCCGATCCGGACGGGGTCGCGGAAGGCGAGCCGCTG
>DATMJM010000330.1:0-5027 GCA_035553935.1 Solirubrobacteraceae bacterium | reverse complement strand
GCCCGTCGGTGGTTCCGGAGGTGGGCCGCTACGGTTGCCGCCGTGAAGCCACACGAGCGCGCACCGCCTCCCGCCAGGACGCGTTCCGGGCGGTCGTCGGGGAGGTGTACGAGCCTCTCCAGCGATACCTCCGTCGCCGCTCGGCGCCCGAGGATGTCGACGATCTCCTCGACGAGGTGCTCCTCGTGGTGTGGCGCCGCCTCGAGGACGTACCCGCCGACGGCGCGCTTCCGTGGGCCTACGGGGTCGCTCGCCGCTGCCTCGCCAACCACCGGCGCGCCGGTCAACGGCGGACCCGGCTCCTCCAGCGGGTCGGCGCCGGGTTCCGGGAGCCGACCGGCCCCGACTGGACCTCGGAAGCGGACGCGGCGCTGCACCGAGCGCTGGACCGGCTGCCCGAGCGCGACCGCGAGGTGATCCGGCTGTGGGCCTGGGAGCGACTCGAGCCCCGGGAGATCGCGGCGGTTCTCGACACCACGCCCAACGCCGTCAGCGTGCGGCTCGGTCGGATCCAGCGCCGGTTGGCCGATGAGCTGTCTCGACAGGATCGGGTCCCCTCCGGACAGGAGCGGGACGGAAGCTGCGAGGAGCACGGACGATGACCGCTGACGAGCTACGAGATCGGCTGGCCGCCATCGACCCCGCCCACGACGTGGCGACCGAACCGCCGACGACGTCGTCGTCCCGATCGCGACTGGAGCGCATCATGCACACCGACCCGAACGTCACCACCGACCGCCCGTCGACGCCCGGCGCGGCCCGCCGGCCGCTGCTGCTCGCGGCCGCGGCTGCTGTCGCCGTCGCCGTTGCCGGCGGCGTCGTCCTCACCCGCGGCGGTGACGAGTCCCCGGTGGCCAGCGGGCCGCCGGTCGAGCTGACCCTCGGCGCCTCGGACGCGATGGCGAGCTGCCTCCCGGTCGACGCCGAGATCCTGGCCGACATGCCGGTCGCGTTCGCCGGGACAGCCACGGCCGTCGAGGGCGACACGGTGACGCTCACCGTCGAGGAGTGGTACGCCGGCGGCGACGCCGGCACCGTGGTGATCCACGCGCAGTCGGGCATGGAGGCCCTGATCGACGGATTCACCTTCGCGGAGGGTGAGGCGTATCTCGTCTCGGCCGCCGAGGGGACCGTCAGCTTCTGCGGCTTCAGCGGCCCGGCCACCGACGAGCTCCGAGCCGTCTACGACGAGGCCTTCCGGTCCTGAGCACCCGCGGCGTCGTTCAGAACGCGGCGACGAACGCCCGCTGCTCGTCGGTCTCGACCGCCCGCTCGCAGTACGCGGCCCGCACCCAGGCGACCGCCTCGCCGGGCGGCGTGCCGGTCAGGACGGCGAGGCACGCCAGCGCGGTGCCGGTGCGCCCGTGCCCGCCGAGGCAACCGACCTCGACTTTCTCGCCACGGCGCGCTCGGTCGAGCACGTCCTCGAGGGCAACGCGCAGCGCAGTGGCATCGGGGACGCCGAAGTCGACCCACGGCAGATGCGCGTGGTCCCAGGGCGGTGCCCAGTGCTCGTCGAAGTAGAGCCCGAACGCGGGCGCGCCGTCTTGCGCGTAGGGATCCTCGACGAGGAACCTGGCTCCGACGACCGTCGTGCCGTCGACGAACGTCACGGCGTCGCGGTGCGCGTGCGGGCGAACGGTCGGCTGGCCGGCTGCTCGCCACTCCTCGCGGATGGCGACGAGCAGCTCATCGGTCACCGGGGGCCGCTCGCCCCGGCTCATTCGCTCCGCGACGCGCCTTCCCGCGGGCGTCAACATCGAGAACACCGCCCACGCCACCGCAGCGCGGTCGTCACCCAGGAGCTCGTCTGCCACGCGCGCGAGCATGCACGACGGCGATGAGGTCAGGCCGACCCTTACCAGCTTCGGGATCGCACACGTACAGATTGCCCGTGCTTGGCGGGCAAGTGCGCCGTCAACCGACCCGTCCGCTCACACGCGTTGCCCGCGCAGTCGGCGCCGCAGAGTCGGAAGGGTCAGACTGTTCAGACATGAGCAGCGTCGTTCGGCAGCTTCGGTCCGAGGAGGCCGAACGGGTCGGTCTCGTGCTCGGTCTCGCCCGGCTGAACCAGGGGGACGGGTTCTACCTCGTGGCCTGGGATGACGCGGAGCCCATCGGTCATCTCCACCTCGCGTTGACGGAGCCGCCCGAGCTCCAGGACGTCTTCGTCCGCCCTGGACATCGCAGGTGTGGTGTGGCGAGAGCCTTGACGGCGGCAGCGGAGCGAGAGGTCGAGGCGCGCGGGTTCAGCAGGCTGCGGTTGACCGTCAGTGTCGACAACGTCGCCGCGCAGGCGCTGTACCACGCGTGCGGCTACCGCGACACCGGTCTGCCTCCCGAGCGCGTGCAAGGCACGGTCATGATTCGGACAGGGCCGATCGATGTCGATGACACCTTCCTGACCTGGGAGAAGGCCCTGAGCTAGAGCGCTCCCACATCGTGCGACGTGTGGCCGGAGCAGCCGCGGGAGCGACCCCTCGAGCGCCGACGGTCCGCCGTGGTTGGCGCGTAGGTTGGCGGCACCGCACCAGAGACGATGGAGGTGGTCGAGATGCGTTCGACCCTGTGCGACCTCGTGGGCATCGACGCTCCCGTGGTCCAGGCGGGAATGAGCATCTTCACGTCGCCAGCATTGGCGGCGGCCGTCTCGGACGCCGGCGCGCTCGGCAGCCTCGGCGCCTGGAACCGCCCGCCGGACCAGCTCCGCCGCGAGCTCGCAGAGCTGCGTGAGCTGACGGACCGTCCGTTCGCCGTGAACCACGTCGTCCCGGACGTCAATGCTGAAGCGCTCGCTGCGACGCTGGAGCGCGCCCCCGCTGTCGTCTCGTTCGCGCTCGACCACGCCGGTGACCTGATCCAGCGCGTGCACGATGCCGGCAGCCTCGTCATGCAGCAGGTCAACACCGTGCAGCAGGCGCAGCGCGCGGCCGAAGGCGGCGCCGACATCATCGTCGCCCAGGGTGGAGAGGCCGGCGGCTATGGCGGGTCGGTGAGCACGCTCGCCCTGGTCCCCCAGGTCGTCGATGCCGTTCACCCGATCCCGGTCCTGGCCGCGGGTGGCATCGCCGACGGGCGAGGGATGGCGGCGGCGATGCTGCTCGGGGCGGCCGGCGTCAACCTCGGCAGCCGCTTCCTCGCCTCAGCGGAGTCCCCTGTCGGAGAGCGCTGGAAGCGTGCACTGATCACACGCCCGTCTGAGGACTGGTTGCAGGCCGGCTTCATCAACGTGCTCAACCCGAACCCCGGAACCGTCGGCTATCGAACGCGCTTGCGGCTGCTGCGCACGGACTTCGTCGAGCGCTGGGAGCAGCGAGCCGGCGAGCTCGCCACCGACCCGACGCCGGCGCTGACCGAGCTCTCCGAGGCTGACGCCGCCGGCGACCGAGAAGACCTCCTCGTCGTCGGCGGTCAGAGCGCCGGGCTCATCAGGGATGTCCAACCCGCCGGCGAGATCGTGCGCGCGCTCGTCGCCGAGGCGCGGGACGCGCTTGCCGCGGCCGCGGGGCTCGAGCTCTAGCAGCGCCGGGAGCGCTCGCTACTCGGCGACTCCGCGTGGACGCTCGGCCCGCTGATCTGAATCGGGGTCATGTCCGGTTCCGGCGCTCGACGTGACGTCGAACTCGTTCGAGCAGCTTGGCGCGCTGCCGAGGAGTCGCCGCCGGGGCCCGCTCCCAGTCCTCGGAGAATCGGACATCCGCGTACCTGCCGCTCTCACCGTCATGGAAGTGGAGGAAGGCGCGGGAGCGGAAGTACCTTGCCCTTGTCCCGCAAGCCCTCGATGGTCCCGAGTGCGCTGATGAGGTCCTCGTGCGTCTCGATGGCTGCGTCCGAAGTGGGCATGACCGGACGGTAGCCAGACACCGTGACCAGCCTCCGCTCGAGACGCGCCGTTCGGGACGCCTGACATCGACAGGTTCGCTTGGTTCGCGAGCGGAGGTTCGGTCCGCGACGCTGACGCGATGCTCGGCTCCGAGGCCAGCCGCACGGCGCTCATCGCGGCCGCCAATCGGGCCGCACATGTCGCGCAGGACAAGCCAGTGATCCTTGCGGACTCCCTCGCGAGGCTGCTTTCTGGCGAACTCGGCGAGCAGACGATTCGCGCCGTGGAAGCAGATCCGCTTTCCAACCTCGGTCGCTTCCACTTCGCAGCCCGGGCACGATGGGCTGAGGACACGCTCGAAGAGGCGCGTCGCGAGGGTGTCGACCAGTACGTGCTGCTCGGCGCTGGACTTGATTCCTTTGCCTATCGGCACAACGCAGACACTGGCGACCTCCGGGTCTTTGAGGTCGATCACCCGGCGACGCAGGCGTGGAAACGCGAGCGCCTCGCCGAAGCAGGCATCCTCGAACCCGACGCCGTCACCTTCGTACCGGTCGACTTCGACAGCGCAGTCGTTTCGCAAGGCGGGCGAGCCCTGGCTCAGCTACTACGAGCCCCGGGAGATCGAGCGGTTGATGCAACGCTGCGGCTTCCGCCAGATCGAGCACCTCGACAAGATCGGGATACGCAGCAAGTTCATGAACGGGCAGAGGCATCCGCTTCCGGGCCCGGCGCCCTACACGCCACTTCTGCGTGCCCGAGCCTGAACGCGGCCCACCCGCGAAGCGCCGATCTGCAGAACCGATGGCGACTGCGATGTCCGGCACGCGGCGAGCGTGATCGGTGCCCGCGAACTCGTTCGACTCGCTCGCGGCTTGAGATCATCCTGGCGACCCATGGCGCTCGACTCAGTCATCACCATCGTGTCGGTGAACGTCGGAGAGCCTGCCGTGCTGCTTCGCTACGACGGCGGTGAGATCGTCAGCGGCATCGACAAGAGACCTGTCGACACCGATCAGCTCCGGCTCAGCGAGACCAACCTCGCGGGTGACCGGCAATCCGACATGCGCCCGACTCCCGCCGGCGATCACGTGCACGGCGGCCCGCATCACGCCGTCTACGCCTTCCCCAGTGAGCACTACCTGCGCATCGCTGAGCTCATCGGCGGCGATGTCTGGCCCGGCTACATGGGTGAGAACCTCAC
>DATMJM010000329.1:0-2148 GCA_035553935.1 Solirubrobacteraceae bacterium | reverse complement strand
GCTCGGTGCCGCGACGGGCCTCGCCGTGCTCGCCCTGCACCCGCAGCGGCGCCTGGCTGGTCACGAGCACGGCGAGGCCCGTCGCGGCACCGAGCAGGCCGGCGACGAGCGGCGCCGCCGGCAGCACGCGCTCGAAGCCGTCGAGCACGAGCAGCAGCTCGGCTCGCTCGAGCCGGCGCTGGAGCCCGCGCACGAGCGCGTCGCCGTCGGGCATGGCACGCTCCTCGAGGCCGAGCGCGTCGGCGATCGCGCGCGGCACGAGCGCGGCGTCGCTCAGCCCGTCGACCGCCACGAGCAGGACGCCGTCGCGAAAGCGGTCCTGCACCGCGTGCGCGGCCTCGACCGCGAGTCGCGTCTTCCCCGAGCCGCCCGGGCCGGTGAGCGTCACCAGGCGCGCAGCCTGCGAGGACAGCAGCGCTTCGAGCTCGTCGAGCTCGCGCTCGCGGCCGACCAGCGGCGTCGTGGATCGCGGCAGCCGCGCCGCGGCGGCCGGCTGCTCGGCGCGCGGGGACGCTCCGGCCGGCGCCCGGGCGGCGCCGGCGATGCCGAGCGCCTCGCGGGCGGCCACGATGAGGTCGCCGCAGGTGGCGAAGCGGTCGTGCTGCGTCTTGGCGAGCGCGCGCGCGAACACCGCGTCGAGCTCGCGGGGAAGCTGCGGGCGGACATCGGCGACGCGCGGCGGCGGATCGAGGAGGTGCGCGTAGAGAACCGCCACGTCGCTGTCGTGCACGAACGGCCTGCGCGCGGTCAGGCACTCGTACAGCACGCACCCGAGCGCGTACACGTCGGCGGCCGGCCCGGCCGCCTTGCCGTCGAGCTGCTCGGGCGCCGCGTACCCGAGCGTGCCCGCGAACGGCGCGACGCCCGCGGCGGCCGCGCGCCGACGCGGACGGTGCGCCGTGCCGAAGTCGCTGAGAAACACGCTGCCGGCCAGGTCGTCGATCAGGATGTTCGCCGGCTTGACGTCGCGATGCACCAGCCCGCGGGCGTGCATCGCGTCGAGCGCGGCCGCGACCTGCTCGGCGATCGCCAGCGCGCGCTCCGGCTGCAACGGCGCGGCGGCACGGATCAGCCCGTCCAGATCGCCGCCGTCGACGAGGCGCATCGCGATGTACAGGACGCCGTCCTCGGCGCCGCAATCGTAGATCGGGATGATGTTCGGGTGGTCGATCGCGGCGACGAGCCGCGACTCGAGCACGAAGCTGTCGCGAGCCTCGTCGTCGGTCGCGGACGTGGTCTCGAATACCTTGAGCGCGGCGCGGTGCCCGAGGCGCAGGTGGCGCCCTTCCCAGACCGCCGCGGCGGCGCCGTGCCCGAGCTTGCGGACGATCTGGTAGCCGGCGAGCTCGACGCGC
Source organism: Solirubrobacteraceae bacterium (assembly GCA_035553935.1). GTDB lineage: Bacteria > Actinomycetota > Thermoleophilia > Solirubrobacterales > Solirubrobacteraceae > CADCVQ01. Next base: position 793 of record DATMJM010000329.1, on the reverse strand, counting down.
GCAGGGCGCGGCTCGCGCGGCGGCGCGGCCGTGCCCGCCGTGCGCAGGCCGCGCGCGTAGTCCGCCCCGCTGGGCGGCCGGCGGTCGGGGTCCTTGGCAAGCGCGCGCAGGAGCGCAGCGCTCAGCGCGGGCGCCCAGTCGACGCCGAGCGCCTGCGGGTCGGGTGGCTCTCGGCGGAGGTGGCCGACACCGATCTCCACCGGGTCGGCGGCCGCGAACGGCGGCGCCCCCGTCGCGGCCTCGTAGAGCACGCACCCGAGCGCGTAGACGTCGCTCGCCGGCGTCGCAGGCTGACCGCGGATGAGCTCCGGCGCGACGTAGTGCAGCGACCCGAAGACCTGGCCGGCCGCGGTCAGCGCGGTGTAGTCGCGGCCCTTGGCGAGCCCGAAGTCCGTGAGCAGCGCCGTCCCGTCCTCGGCGAAGAGCACGTTGGAGGGCTTGACGTCGCGATGCATGATGCCCCGCCCGTGGAGCGCGTCGAGCGCGGCGCCGAGCTCGCCAGCGAGCGCGACCACTTCGTCGGGCGCGAGCGGCCCGCCGCCGGCGATGCGGCCCTCGAGCGTGGGGCCGCGCACGAGCGCCATCGCCAGATACTGGCGCCCGTCGAGCTCGCCGGCGTCGAGGATCGGCACGAGGTTCGGGTGCGAGACCTCCGCCGCGGCGCGCGCCTCGTGGTTGAAGCGGCGCCTGAACGTCTCATCGGCCGACAGCGCCTGGCGCAGCGTCTTGAGCGCCACGACCTGCCCGTCCGGCTCTCGCCGCGCACGGAACACGAGCCCCGCCCCGCCGGCGC
>DATMJM010000328.1:0-4383 GCA_035553935.1 Solirubrobacteraceae bacterium | reverse complement strand
GGCCGCGGGCGGCGCGATCGCCGCGAGCATCTGCGCAAGCCGCGCGCCGAGCGCCTCACCTCCGGCGATCGCGCCGCCCGCGGCCTCCTGCTCGAGGTCGGCGACGACGCGCGCGGTCGTCGCCGCGCCGACGTCGGCCATGATGAGCGCCTCCTCCAGGCGCTCCCAGGTCTCCTCGTCGACGTCGCCCTCCAGGAGCGTCGCCTGGATCTCGGCGCCGAGCGCCTCGCGCGTCTTGGAGAGGTTCGTCCGCAGCCGCTTGAAGAAGCCGCGCCTGCGCTCGGGCTCCGCCTCGCCGGCGGCCTGCATCGCGGCCGCCGGGGCGACGCCGTCGGTGATGAAAAGCTCGGTCCAGTCGCGGGCCATGGCGATGCGCGACGATAGCGACCGTGGGAGTGGAGTTCCGTCAGGGCCGATCGGATGAGCCGCCGGGCCGCGAGCTGCTCGGCGAGCTCATCGACCACTTCAACGCTCAGTATCCGGGCCGCGCCGCGAAGCCCGGATCGGTCACGACCGCCGACGAGATGGCGGCGCCGCATGGCGCGTTCCTCGTGGGCTACGAGGGCGAGCGGCCGATCGCGATCGGCGGCGTGCGGCGGCTGGAGGACGGCGTCTGCGAGATCAAGCGCATGTACGTCGTGCCCGCCGCGCGCTCGCGCGGCGTCGGGCGCGCGCTGCTCGCGGCGCTCGAGGATGCCGCGCGCGCGCTCGGATACCGGCGCGTGCGACTCGACGCCGGGCCCGGGCAGCAGCACAGCCGCCGGCTCTTCGCCGCCACGGGCTACGTGCAGATCGCGCGCTACAACGACAACCACATCGCCGACTACTTCGCCGAGAAGGCGCTCTGACGCCCTGGACGCGCTATGCGACGCCGGCGGAGGCGGCCGCGCCCGCGGCGGGCTCCTCGCGCGGCAGGCGGCGCGAGATGACCTTCGACACCCCGTCGTCGCCCATCGAGACGCCGTACAGCGTGTCGGCGGCCTCCATCGTTCGCTTCTGGTGGGTGACGACGATGAACTGCGCCCTGTCGGCGTAGCGGCGCAGGAGGCCGAGGAAGCGGGTGATGTTCGGGTCGTCGAGCGCCGCCTCGACCTCGTCGAGGATGTAGAACGGGCATGGCCTGGCGAGGAAGACCGCGAACAGGAATGCGATCGCGGTCATCGACTTCTCGCCGCCGGACAGCAGCGTCAGGCGCTTCATCGACTTACCCGCCGGCGTGATCTCGATCTCGACGCCGAGCACCTCCTCCTGCGCTTCGCGGGCGGCGAGCTCGGCCTCGGCGGCGTCGTCGGCGTCGCGCTGTGCGCGTTCGGCGCCGGCCGTCTCGCCCGCGAAGCCGGTGATGTGCTGCTCCTCCTTGACGAGCCGCAGCCGGCCGCGGCCGCCCGGGAACAGCTGCCCTGCGAGCTCCTCGAAGTTGCGCGCGGCCGCCTGGAAGGTCTCCTCGAACGTTTCGTGGATCTGGCGGTCGGTCTCGCGGAGCAGCGTGCGCAGCTCGCGCAGCGCCGTCTCGAGGTCCTCGCGCTGGCCCTCGAGCTCGGCGACGTGCGCGAGCGCCGCCTCGTACTCGTCCTTGGCGAGCGGGTTGACCGGCCCGAGCTGCTCGCGCCGCCGGCGCAGGCGCTCGATGCGGTCGCGCAGCGCCTGCGCCTGCTCGGTCGCCAGCGGCTCCTCGGCGGGCTCGGCAGGCAGCCCGAGGCGTGCGGCTCGCCGCGCTCGCGCAGGAGCGCCTGGATCTGCGCCTCCTCGGCGGCGCACGCGCGCAGCTGGGCGGCGAGCCCCTCGCCCTCCGCGCGGCCGGCGGCGAGCTCGGCCTCGAGCTCGGCGACGCGCGCGCCGAGCGCGGCCGCGGCCTGCCCGAGCGCCACCGCGAGGCGCTCGGCCTGCGGCGCGAGCGCGAGGTCGGCGGCAACGCGCCCGCGCAGGCGCTCGATGCGCGCGGCACGCTCGCCACGCTCGCGCTCGGCGCGGCGGGCGGCTCGGCGCTCGGCCGCGAGCTCGCCCTCGATCTGCGCGCGGCGCATCGCGGAGGCGCCTTGCTGCGGCGCGGCCCGGCGCTGCTCGATGACCCAGCCGGCGCGGCGCGCCTCCTCGGCCGCCGCCGTCAGCGCCTGCGAGGCCTCGCGCAGCCGGCGGTCGGCCTGCTCGCGCTCGGCGTCGGCGGCGGCGACCTCCGCGTCGGACGCCTCGCACGCCGCGCGCGCGGCGTGCTCGGCCTGCGCGGCGGCCGCGCTGGCGGCGATGAGCTCCTCGCGCCGGTTGCGCTCCGCGAGCACGCGCTCCTCGCCGCCCTCGGGCGCCTGGCGGATCTCGCGGTGGCGGCCGTGCCAGACGCGCCCGGCGCGGGTCACCGCGACGCCGGCGAAGCCCGGCGGCAGCTGCTCGATCTCCTCGACGACCCATGCGTCCCACAGCAGCCGGCGCGCGACGGCGAGCACCCGCTCGTCGCCGGCGACGAATTGCGCCAGATGGCGAGCTCCCGGGGCCGGCGGCGTGGCGCTCGCTGCGGCGCCCGGCGCGAGCGAGTCGACGATCAGCACCCGGCCGCCGTCGGCGCCGGCGGCGTCGAGCAGCTCGCCGCCGTCGCGCACGCGCTCGGCGAGCGACGCGCGCAGCAGCCCGCCGAGGACGGCCGCGACGGCGCGCTCGTAGCCCGGCGCGACCTCGAGCGCGTCGGCCAGCGAGCGCGCGCCGGGTGCCCCGGCGCCCGGCGCTGCCGAGCGGGTGCGCAGGAACTGGTTGCAGGCGGCCAGCTCGGCGCCGACGCGCGCGGCCTCGCGGCGTGCCGCCTCCAGGCCGCGGTCGGCGTCGCGGCGCCTGGCGCGAACCGCCTCGGCGGCGGCGGTCGACGAGGCGAGCAGCGCGCGCGCTGCGTCGACGCCGCCGCGACTCGCCTCCGCGGCCGCGGCCGCCCGCAGCCGGGCCTGCTCGAGATCTGCCACCTCACGTTCGAGCTGCGCCGCATGGTCGGCTGCGAGCTGCTCGAGCTCGGCCTCCAGCGCCGCGATCCGCTCGCCGCCGTCGTCGGAGGCGGCCTCGCCCTCGGCCGCCGCCAGCGCCTGCAGCGCGCGCAGCTCGTCCGTGCGGCGCTCGGCGCGCTCGCGCAGGTCCTCGCCGGTCGAGCGGGTGCGCTCCAGGCGCAGCTCGACGCGCTCGGCGGCCGAGCGCGCGCGGAACACGCGCTGGGCGAACGCCTCGCGCTGCTCGGTGCGACGGGCCATCGCCTCCTCGGCCTCCTGACGGCGGGCGGTGACGGCGTCGAGCGCCGCCTGCGCCTCCTCGCGCGCCGCGCGCGAGGCGGCCGCCAGCCGCTCGGCGGCCGTCAGCTCGGCGCGCCGCGCGCGCGCGAGGTCGCGGACGAGCTCCCAGCGCGCCTCGACCGACTGGCGCTCGAGGCGCTCGTGCAGCTCGGCGGCCTCGGCCTGGCGCTTGAGCGGCCGCAGCCGCGAGCGCGCCTCGCGCTCCACGTCGAGCGCGCGGTCGAGGTTGTCCTGCGTGCGCTCGAGCTTGAGCTGCGCGCGGCGGCGGCGCTTGCGGTGCTTGCCCAGCCCGGCCGCCTCCTCGATGAGCAGCCGGCGGTCCTTGGGCTTGGAGGTGACGATCGACTCGACGCGCCCCTGCGAGACGACCGAGTGCATCTCCTTGCCCAGACCGGTGTCCGAGAGGATCTCGAGCACGTCGACGAGCCTGCACTTCGCGCCGTTGAGGCGGTACTCGCCCTCGCCCGCGCGGTCCAGCCGGCGCACGATCGAGATCTCGCCCATCGGCACGTCGACCGCGCCGTCGCCGTTGTCGATGACGATCTCGACCTCGGCCGCGCTGCGCGCCTGCACGCCGCGGGCGCCGCCGAAGATCACGTCGCGCATCGACTGGCCGCGGACGGCGAGCGGCGACTGCTCGCCCATCGCCCACAGGACCGCATCGGTGATGTTGGACTTGCCCGAGCCGTTGGGGCCGACGACGACCGAGACGCCGGGGCCGAAATCGAGCCGCGTGCGGTCCGGGAAGGACTTGAAGCCCTTCAGGGTGATCGACCTCAGGTGCATCTAGCCGCCCTCGGCCGGCTCGGGCTGCAGGAGGTCGAGCGGCGGGTGCAGCGTCTCCAGCGCGATCCGCGCGGCCTCCTGCTCGGCGTGCTTCTTGGAGCGCCCGACGCCGCGGCCGACGGGCGCGCCGCCGACCTTCGCGATGACCTGGAAGGTGCGGTCGTGCGGCGGTCCCTCCTCCGCGGCGATCGTGTACTCGACGGTCTCCGCGCGGCGGGCCAGGCGCTCCTGCAGCGTGGACTTGAAGTCGACCGGGTTGTCGAGCGCGTTGTCGATCTCCGGCTCGAACGCCTCGACGACGGCGGCCGCCGTGCGCTCGTAGCCGCTGTGCAGGTAG
>DATMJM010000327.1:0-12785 GCA_035553935.1 Solirubrobacteraceae bacterium | reverse complement strand
CGTCGAGCCACAGCGTGCGCCCGGAGGGGCGATCGGCGTCAGCGACGACCCGCCCGCAGAAGTACGCGCTCTCCAGCTCGCAGCGGGAGCTCGCCGCGGCGCCGGCCGCGCCCGCGCCGACGCCCAGCAGCGCCAGCGTGACGAGCGTCGAGCGGGCGGCGCCGCTGCGCGCCGCCGCCACCGCGCCGCACGCGATCAGGAGCGTGGCGACCGCTATGACCGTCACCCGGACCGGCAGCAGCGGGACGAACACGAACCCGGTCGCGAACGTCCCGCTCAGCGCTCCGGCGGTGGCCCAAGCCGACAGCCGACCGACGACCGCGCCGCTGTGCCTCAGGTCGCTGAGCTGGAGCTTGGCAGTCGCCGGCGTCACCGCGCTCAGCACGGCCGCGGGCGGGAGGAAGGCGACGAGCCCGAGCAGCAGCGCGCCGCCCGCGCCGGCGCCCGCGAGCGCCTCGCCGCCGACGCGCACGAGCGGCACCGTGAGACCGGCGAGCACGCCGCCGACCATGAGGAGGATCGCCACCAGCCGGCGCGGATCGACCCGGTCGGCGAGCCGGCCGCCGCATGCCGCTCCGCCGGCGATACCCGCCAGGATGACGCCGATGATCGTCGTGTAGGTCTCGAGCGACAGCCCGACGTACGGCGCGAGCAGCCGTACGGCGAGTATCTCGAGCACGAGCACCGCCGCGGACGCGCCGAAGACCAGCGCCGCGGCGAGGGGGTCCGGAAGCGAGGCATCGGGCTTGGCCACCAGGGCAGCGTAGGCGCCGCGGCCGCGACGGTCGGCTTCGGGTGAGGTCTGTCCCCGGCGGCTCGCCTCGCCAGGCGCGACGGCGGGCCTATCCCTGCGCGCCTGTGACCGCCTCGTGGCTTCTCTTTGCTGCGCCGCGCGCGCCGTCGCCCTGCGGCCCCGCGTCAGGGGAAGCGAGGATGAACACCTCGACCGCGATGTCCGGGTCGATGTGGTTTGCGCTCAGAAACGCGGTGACGCGACGGCCGACGATGTCCTCGACGTCCTTGACGAGGTCGTGGCGCATCGTGCCCTGAAACGCCCTGCGCGTCGTCAGGACCATCTCGTCCAGACCATCCGCGACGAGGCTTCGTTCACCCTTGGTCAGCGTGTCTTGCAGGACGACGGTGATGACGTCGTCGCTGAAGTGCGTACGGGCCTTGGTCGGGCCGCGACCGGTGTATTCGCTCAGCGTGCGAACCACCAGACTGGAGATCGCCGCCGACTTCGAGTTCGCAGCGGGCTGCTCGGTCTGCGTGCTGGACATGCGCCAGCCTCCGTCCTCGCCTCCCTCCTGTGACGGGCACGCGCGAAAAGCAGGAGGGAAACGAAGCGAATCCGCCCGCGCGGCCCGCGCGTTCCTCTCATCCCGGCGATGTTGGCCGAGCGGATCGAAACTCGCGTACGCGAAGGGTAGCGACGTTCCGAGGCGGCCTCGGGTGGGCGATCGCGTCACAGGGGCGCGATGATCAGCGCCATGCAGCCCGACGGTCCCCTCCCGGTGCGCCCGCAGGCCGTCGTCGTCGGCTACCTGCTCGCCGTGCTCTGCCTGCTCATCCCGCTCGCGGTCGTCGGCTCGACGTTCGCCGGGACGGTGCTCTGGCGGCGCGGGCTGCGCTCGCACGGAGCCGCGGTCATCGGCCTCGGCGTCGCCTGCATGGTGCTGGGCATCGCAGCTGTGCGGTAGCGCGGCTCCGGACCGGACGCGTCAGCGCAGCGCAGCGACGTAGTAGTGGCTGAGCACCGCGCTTGTGAGGCGGTCAGTCGCCGGACCCTCGCTCGGAGCCCGCTGGTGCCGGGGTCGTCTGGCCCTGTTGCTGGCCGCTCGGCGTCTGCTCGTTGAGCGGCGCCTCATCCTGCTGCGACGAGCCGTCGTCCTCGCCGCCGCAGGCGGCGCCTGCGAACGCGACCGTGGCGAGCACAGCAGCGGCGCAAGAGCGGGCGCGGGCCATGCTGCGGGCTACCCGCTCTGGTCGCTCGGGAACCTATGCCTGCAAGCGCTCTCGCGCGGCGTGGCGGCGGGACGGGCGCGCAAGCGTCAGCGCGACGAGAGCCTGCGTCACCGACTCGGGCAACGTTCCCGTGCGCGCGCCGTAGATCTCGTCGAACAGCACGGCCGGCCCAGCAGCGTCGACCTGGCGACGGCGCTCACGCGCCACCACGACCGGGCAGTCGCGGCAGCGCGGGGCCGATCTGCAACACGTCTTCTTCGAGCCCACCGGCGGCACGATAACAGCGCGGTGTTAGGGCTGCCTAATTAGGTCGGCCAACGCGAGCCGCGGGGGTAGGAGAAGCCTAACAGCACCAAGTCGACGATTTCGGAGGTCTCCCCGTGCCCTCAGAGCGATTTGCCGCCGCACTCAACGATCAGGTCGGGCGCGAGTTCGCGGCCGCGCACCAGTACGTCTCGATCGGCGCGCACTACGAGGACCAGACCTTCCCACGCCTGGCGCACTTCTTCTACTCGCAGGCCGAAGAAGAGCGCGAGCACGCGATGAGGATGGTCAAGTACATGCTCGACACCAACTGCTCGGTCAACCTCGGCACCATCGCCGCCCCGACCAACCAGTTCGACAACCACATCGATCCGATCAAGCTCGCGCTCGAGCAGGAGCGCAGGGTCACCGTCCACATCAGCGAGCTGTTCGAGATCGCCCGCGAGACGAAGGACTACCAGAGCGAGCAGTTCATCGAGTGGTTCCTCGACGAGCAGGTCGAAGAGGAGTCGACGATGCAAGACCTGCTCGCGGTCGCCGAGCGCACCCGCGAGATCCCGATGCTGCTCGAGGAGTACGTCGCGCGCGAGCACGGCGACTGACCGGCTCAGCCGGCTGCGAATGCGCTCGATCGCGCAAGCCCCTGCTCGGTATGACCAGGCCGCCGGTCTCCGGGTCGATGATGATCCGGCAGCGCAGCCCGAACACCTGCTCGACGGTCGGCGCGGTGAGCACGTCGGGGGGCGCGCCGTCGGCGACGGCGCAGCCGTCGCGCATCGCAACTACTCGATCGGCGTAGCGAGCGGCCTCGTCGAGGTCGTGCAGCACGAGCACGATCGTCCGGCCGTGTTCGCTCTTGAGACGGTCGAGTAGGTCGAGCGCCTCGATCTGGTGGGCGAGATCGAGGTACGTCGTCGGCTCGTCGAGCAGCATCGTCTGTGGCGATCGATCGGCGACCGCACCGCGACGGCGCTGCTGCACGCCGGCCTCGACTTCACCACGCGTGACTACAACCACGTTCCCGATGAAGGCGTCCGCTGCCGCTGTCGCTGCCGCTCAGCGCAGGCGCAGCGTCGGCAGTCGCGGCCCGACCTGCGACCGCACGCAGGTGCGGTAGGTCCGGGTGCTGCGGAGCCTCGTGCCCGAGGACGTCACGCCGGTGATGACGACCTTCACGCGTTGCGCCGGGCGGCCGCGCATGTCGACCGTGGTCCTCCGTGCGTTGCCCGACAGCGACGCCGTGCGCCTGCCGTTGACGGTGACGAAGATCCGGCGCAGCCGCACGCGCGGCCTGACGATCCAGTTGATGGCCATCGTGCGGCGGCTGGCGCAGACGGCCCCAACCGCAGGCGCCGGTGCCGCGGCGGGCGCGGGCGCAGGGCTCGAGTCCGTCGCGGCGACGGCGACGGTGACCGTGTAGGTGCCCTCCGAGACCTGGCCGTAGGCATCGATGATGCGGTAGAGCACCGCCGGCGGCGTGCCGCCGAATGCGGCGGCGGGCGTGAACGTGACGATCCCGGTCGCGGGATCGACCGCGTAGGTGCCGACGCCCTCGACGCGCAACGTGCTCGTGCTGCGGCCGTCCGCGTCGACGAGCGAGATCGAGCCGCCTTCCGGCACCGCAATCGCCTGAGACTGCGGGGCGCCGGCGGCACCGCTCGTCGACTGCGCAGGCGCAGCGACCGGCGCGGGCGCCGTGACCGTCGGGCGGTAGATCGCATGTGACTGCTGGCCGTAGGCATCGGTGATGCGGTAGCCGACGGGGGTCGCCGTCCCGCGGAAGCCGAGCAGTGGCACGAAGCTGACGGCGCCGGTCGCGGCGCTCAGCGTGTAGATGCCCTCGCCGGGGACGAGCACGCTGCCGACCGGTCGGCCGTGGGCGTCGAGCAGCGTGATCGTGGCGCCGGCGGGTATCGCGAGGATCTCGTGCTGCGGCTGCGTGCCGATGCCGATCGATGCGTAGTCGGCCGCGGCAGCGGGGGCGGGCGGCTGCACGGTCGGCCGGTAGCTGCCGGCGGTGTGCTGACCGTAGCCGTCCGTCACGCGGTAGCCGATCGACGTGGTGCCGGCGAAGCCGAGCACCGGCGCGAAGGTCACCGCACCCGTCTCGGGGTCGAGCACGTACGTCCCCTCGCCGGCGACGGTGACGGTGACGGCGGTGGCGCCGCCGGATCCGAGCAGGCGCGCGCTTCCCTCGGCCGGGACCGGCAGTGTCTGCGTGTGCACAGCGGTGCCGATGCCGGTCGACGTGAGCGTCGGCGCGGCGGGCGCGGGCGGCGGCGTCACCGCGGGGCCGTACGTCGCCGTGGCGCTCTGGCCATAGGCGTCGGTGATGCGGTAGGTCACCGCACGGGCGTCGCCGCTGAAGCCCGCCGCCGGCTCGAACGTCAGCCGCCCGTCGGTCGCATCCAGCGTGTAGACGCCCTCGCCGTCGACGCTCAGCGAGTTGGTCGCCGCCGCGTCGCCGTCGAGCAGCGCGACGCTGCCGCCGGCGGGAATCTCGATCGTGACGCCCTGCGCCGCGGGCGCACTGCCCGTCGACGTGAGGTCTACGGGCGCCGGCGCGGCCGGCAGCGTCACCACGGGCCGGTAGGTCGCCTCGCCGGTCTAGCCGAATGCGTCGGTCACGCGGTAGGCGACCGCGACGGCGGGACCGTGGAACCCGAGCACCGGATCGAAGGTCACCGCGCCGGTCGCAGCGTCGAGCACGTACGTGCCCTGACCGGCGACCGCAAGGGTGGTGGCGGGGGCGCCGTCGGCCAGCAGCGTCACGCCGCCGCCGTCGGCGATCGGCAGCGTCGCGCCCTGCCGCGCCGTCCCCACGCCGGTGGACGTCCTGTCGGGCGGGGAGGGTGCGGCCGGCAGGGCCGCGCTCGTGATCGTCACCGTCGCGGTGTCCTCGCCGCCGGCGGTGGTGACGCGGTAGACGAACGAGTCCGTCCCGACGTACCCGTCGGCGGACCGGTAGCGGATGCGCTCGCCGACGACCGTCGCCGTGCCGTTGGCGGGGCCGCTGACGACCGTCAGCGTGGGGGTGCTGCCGGTGATGTCGTCATTGGCGAGCACGTCGAGCTCGCGCGCGACGCCGCTGGCGACCGACATCGCGTCGTCTGCCGCGCGGGGAGCCCCGAGCACGCGCAGCGTCACCGCGGAGGGCTTGTCGTCACTCGGATCGAGCGTCGAGTCGACCTGGCCGCCGGCGAGCCTGCCGACGGTGCTGAAGGCCCCGCTCGTGCCGGCGTCTCCGGCCGTCGCGTCGAAGCGGAAGGTGCTGGTGCCGCCGGCGGCGACGCTGAACGGCCCCGCGATGCGCAGCGTGCCGGCGCCCGCGTCGTACGGATCGGCCAGCGCGACGCCGTCGCGCGTCCACGAGCCTGCGGCCGCGCTCCACGTGCTCGGCAACCGGATCGTCACCTCGTCGAGGCTCACGGCGGTCGTTCCCGTGTTGGCGACCGTCGCCGACAGCGGCACACGTGTACCGGCGGCGTACGGGCTCGTGCCGCCGGCGGCAACGGTGATCGTCGCGGTGCTCGTGACGAGCGGGATCGGCGCCAGCGTCGCGAAGGAGCCCGGGTCGGTGTGCTTGACCTGCGTGCCGGAGGCGATGTTCTGCACCGGCACGATCGGCGTCGGCGCCGTCGTGGGGCCGACGACCTGGAACGTGTAGGTGACGGTGTAGGCCCTGTCGGCGCCGCTCATGTTCGACAGCGACAGCAGGTCGCCGATCGCCGGCGCCTCGGCCGGCACCCGGTGCGCCACCCCGATGAGCCGGAAGGCGTCCGACGGCCAGGCGGCCGCGACCGCGGGCGAGAAGCGGATCACGCCCGGATCCGACGCGATGCCGCTGCCGATCTGCCCGGTCGCACCGTTGACGGTGATCGTGAACGTCGACCCGAGGGCGGCCGTCGACGGACCGGACGCCGAGGTGACCTTGTTGGCGGCGGCCTTGATGACGTCCTGCACGCTGGAGATCGTCTGCGTCTCGCGGCAGACCTCGGAGCCGCCCGCGCCGGGCTGCCCGCTGTAGAGCACGACGTCGTGCGACTGCGCGGTGGTCGTGGACGCGGACGCCGTCAGGTACGCGTACGACGGCGTCGAGCTCCCGCTCGCGACGCTGCCCAACGGCACCGGCGACGTCTGCGCGGCGCCGGTCGCGGGCGCGATCCTCCCGCCGCTGAAGTTCTCGAGCCTCAGCCACAGCTCCGACCGCGAGGTACCAGTCGCATTCTTCACGCTGTAGCCCACGTACGAGCCCAGGTACTTGCTGGCGACGTCGATGTAGAACGTGTTGCTCTGCAGCGGTGCGATCGCGTAGCTGCGTGCAGAGCACGTCGAGGCCGCGGCCGCGACGGCCGGAGTGCAGGCGAGCGCCGCGACGACCGCGGCGACGAGGCGAACCATCTGGCGAGAGGTCATGCCGCGAGCGATCGGCGGCGACGCGTCCCGCCACGACGGATTCGCGCGCGAGCAGGACAACCGTCCAACCCGGCAGCTCGCGGCGCTATGCGTCCGGCGCCGGCAGGCGACGAACGGCCCGCGCGCGCGCCGGCTATCGAACCGCCCGGCGCCAGCGGCTCGTCACTGCTTCACATAACGCACGTTATCGGGCGTTCCGGGGCGCCGCTTCGAATCGGCCGGGGTTCCGCGCGCGGTTCAGCGGATCGGACCCTGAGCGATGCGGGCGCGGAAGTCGGCGAGCGACTCGGCGAGCGGATCGACCGCCTCGACCCACCACGTCGCGCCCGCCTGCTCGTACTCGGCGATCATCTCGGGTGTGCGCGACTGCGTGACGGCGAATGCAACAAGGTCGAACGGCTCGCGCGATCTCCGATGCGCGGCGACGTAGTCGCGGCAGCGGCGCAGCTCCCCGGGCGACAGCTCCTTCAACAGTTGGCCTCCCGCGAGCGGCAGGGCGCCGTCGAACCGCGCCGCACGACGAAACGGCGGCCGGTTCGGCCAGAAGCCGGCCACCCAGATCGGGATGCGCGGCCGCTGGAGCGGAGTCGGGCGCAGCAGCGCGCCGTGAACCTGGAAGTGCTCGCCCTCGTGGCTGACGGGATGGTCGCTCCACAGCGATGTGAGCACTTCGAGGCCCTCGTCCAGGAGGCGCGCCAGCTCGCGCGGCGGCCGCGCCTCGCCGAACGGCGAAGTGTCGGCCTTGGCGCCGAGACCCACGCCGACTACGAGCCGCCCACCGGACAGGTGGTCGAGTGTCGCGGCCTCCTTCGCCAACTTCCAGGGCCGGCGGCGCGCGAGCGGGGTGACGAGTGCCCCGAAGCGCACCCGTTCGGTGGCCAGCGCGATCGCGGTCAGAGCCACAGTGGTATCGGCGAGCACCTGGCTGCCGTCGGGAGTCCACGCCAGGTGGTCCCAGATAAAGAAACCGTCCCAGCCTGCGGCCTCGGCCTCCCTGGCCAAAGCTGCGAGGGTCCTGACGTCGTAGTCGCCGAACGTCGGGACGTACACGCCGAACCGCACCGCGTCCTCCCTACCGCGCGGTGCAGATCGCGCCGCGGTAGAGGCTCCTCCCGGCGCCCGCCTCGCTGTCGAAGAAGCCGAGCACGTGGAGCTGGGCGGTCGCCTCCTCCCAGGCGCCGCCGGTCACGGCGAGGAGGTCCGAGAGCTTGCCGCTCTCCGCTGAGCCGGCCGCTGCGCCGTGCCCGACGGCGAACGCGGTCGCGGCGACCGCCGCCAGCACTGCCGGATTGTCAGCCCGCTTGCTCATGGTCGGCCGCTACTCGCACCACGCCTGCACGCACGATGCGCCGATCCCGGAGTTCGAGGATACCGTCTGCACGAGCCCGACCAACAGCTCGAACTCGCCAAGGATGTTGCAGCTCGGGCCTCTCATTCGACCTCGCAGTTCCCCGGCTGCACGCTGCCAGAAGCTCGGCGTTTTGCAGGCAGGATGTCATACGTTAACGCGCTCTCGAACGAGGTCGTCGACGCTGCAGCGGATGTGGCCGCACCACTGCCACTGGCCGCAAACTCCGCAGCCTTCATCCGGGGCCGCAGGCGGGTGCCGCGGGCCCCGGGCTGATCTGCTGCGCCGAGGCAGGCCGTCGACGTCGATCTCGTCCGCGCGCCGGCGCGCGCTCAGCGCAACGGCTTCAGGCCGCCGCCGCGCTGCGCCTCGGTCCGATAGTCGACCTTCTCGCAGTTGCGGATCTTCCAGCGGCTCTTGCGGCTGCGCGGCACGTTGTAGACGTCACGGCCAGGGCCGCAGTCCAGAAAGCCCCGGCCGTAGCGGATCTTGATCGCATCGTTGCCGGAGCCGCCGTAAATGGTGTTGCGCCCGCGACTGGAGTAGATGAAGTCATCGCCCGGGCCGCCGTAGATCCGGTCCCACTGCGAACTCGGCTGCCCGGTTCCGACGTGGTCGGCCCACAGGACGTCGGAGCGGTCGAGGCCGTACAGGCGGTCCGAGCCGTGCCAGCCGAGCAGCTCGTCGCTGTTGCCGGGCTTGCCGCGCAGCGTCGTGCCGCGAAACTCGTCCGCTCGCTGGACGTCGTCCGACGTCATCCGCGGCCAGCCGTCGTGGCTCGCGCATGCGATGGCAGTGCCGCATCGGGTCCCCTCGATATGGTCGGCGACGGCCACCGAGGCACCCCCGGCCACCGCCGCGACACCGAGCGCGAAGAAAACACGCCACATGTGACGCATCTGCCTGCTCAGCGGCCGGCCGCGGGCGGCGATCGCTGCGGCCGCGCTGGCGAGCAGTGCGGCTGCCGCTGTCGCGACGAACATCAAGATGCGCTTCATGACTTTCCCTTCATGCCGTGACGTTGATGGCGATAGGGCTAGCGGCGACCATCTCAGGCCTCGCAATGGCGCGATAGAACGGCTGGCACGAGTCTTTGAGTTCGGTCTGCCCCAGCCACCGCCAGTGCCTTGATGGAGCGGGGGCGCACGTCGCCAGCATGAGCCTTCCCGGGTCTGACGGAGCATTCTGACAGGACTTGGCGGCCTCATCAGGATTTGTGGTGTGACGGATGCGCGGCGGGCGGTGAGGTCGCGCTCGACGGCGTCGGCGAGCCTGGCGGGGTCGCTGTACGCACATGATCGGGCGTTGCCTGGGCGCCCGCGACGCCACGCCGACTCGTCGCGCGGGATGACGAGGTGTAGTCGAATTCACCTCTTGGGGTGACGGCAGGCGCTCGTGCGCCGCCGAGACTTTGCCGCGTCACCCGATCGGTCCGTCGCACCGGGCCACTGACCAGGAGGTCTCAGCAATGCGCACCACTCGTTCGATCGCCGGCCTGCCGCTCATGTGCCGTCGCGCCGGTCGCGGTCGGCCCGTCGCCGTCGGCTTCGCGATGCTTGCGTTGTCCTTCGCCAGCGTCCTCGCGTCGGCGGTTGCGCCCGCCCATGCCAACCATTACGACCACCTGCTTCCTCCGGCCGGGACGTGCGGGTCCGCCGAGACCGGCGACATGTCGAAGTCCTACTACGAGTGGACCGTCGCCGGCATGTGCCTGATCGACCACGCCCGCGCGAGGGTCGGGCGCGGGCGCCTGATCTGGCCCTACGCGCTGCAGGGCTCCAGCTACAACAAGGCCGCCGACATCGCGGTCTGCCAGCCCGATCCGGCCGCCCGTGACACCAACGGCGTCAAGCTCGTGCACACGGCCTGCGGCCGAATGATGGACTATTGGGTGAGGTACTTCGGCTACGGCAACGGCTGCTCGAGCTGGAAGTGGGCCGAGAACGTGTACATCGGCTCCGGAACCGCCTCCTTCGCGCGCGCCGCCGGTCCACTCCAAGCTGAGCAGCGCCTCGCGGTGGCCCTCGTCGGAGTGCA
Organism: Solirubrobacteraceae bacterium; assembly: GCA_035553935.1. Taxonomy (GTDB): domain Bacteria; phylum Actinomycetota; class Thermoleophilia; order Solirubrobacterales; family Solirubrobacteraceae; genus CADCVQ01. The sequence goes on along the minus strand of DATMJM010000327.1, from coordinate 2,755 downwards.
GCCACCACGACACGGCGGCGTCCTGAGCTACTCCGGCCCGGGTACCTACCGGGGCATGCCGAACACCCGCGTCTGGGTCTACCACATGGGCTACTGCCGCTGACCGGCGCCAGCAGCGACGCCCGCGAGCTCCGGCTTCCTCCGGGGCTCACGTGCGTTGCCCGCCGAGAGCACCACAAGATCCGCGGTGACGACGATCGCTGACGACTGGCTTGTCGGAACCTTGACACGTGACCGCACGGTCACATATTGTGCGAGCCGTGGATGCGGTGTTCAAGGCCCTCGCCGACCCGACGCGGCGCAGCCTGCTCGACGAGCTGTTCGAGCGCGACGGGCAGACGCTCGGCCTGCTCGAGCAGCGGCTGCCGATGACGCGTTTCGGCGTGATGAAGCACCTCAGGGTGCTCGAGGAGGCGGGTCTCGTGACGACGAAGAAGCGCGGTCGCGAGAAGCTGCACTTCCTGAACCCGGTCCCGATCCGGCTCGTCCACGATCGCTGGGTGAGCAAATACGCCGAGCCCTGGGCCGCGACGCTCACCGGGCTCAAGCGCAGGCTCGAGGAGAGACCGATGGAGAAGGTGTTCGAGATCTACATCAAGACCACGCCCGAGCGCCTCTGGGAGGCGATCACCGACAGCGACCTGCGGGCTCAGTACAACTTCGGCGTCGGCGTCAGCTCGGACTGGACGGCCGGCTCCAGCTACACCGCCTCACATCCGGCCGGCCTCGACATCTCGACCGGCGAGAACCTCGAGGTCGACCCGCCGCGTCGCCTCGTCCAGAGCTTCAACGCGCTGTGGAGCGACGACGTCAAGGCCGCGGGAACCTCGCGCGTCACGTGGGATATCGAGCCAATCGGCGACTCGTGCCGGCTGACCGTGACGCACGATCGGCTGCGCGAGGATGCCAATGCGGAGCTCTACGGCGGCTGGCCGCAGATCCTGTCGGGCCTCAAGACGCTGCTCGAGACCGGCGAGCGGCTGACGACCCCGGGCTCGTTGCTCTACTCGCAGATGTAGGTGTCAGCGGGCGCCGTCGCCGCACCGGTGGGCGCAGCGCACCGATAGTGCTCCGCGCGAACGGGTATCCGCGGCGCGAAACCGACACGGGAGCCCCCATGCGCGACGAGCAAGAGACACAGCACGACGACGATGTGGCCGACGTCTCGGCAGCCGGCGAGGCGGCATCGGCGACCCCTGGCACGAAGCTCGGACATGATCCCGATCCCGAGCTGATCGACGCGGCGAACGCCGCTGAGAGGCCGCCCGACAAGGAGTAGCCTCGATCTGACGCGGCGACCGGGCAGCGCAGCGGCGTGAGCCCGCGGCGGTCGTCGTCTTGAGGCGGTCGGCCCACGCAGAGTCGTGGGGCACGCGCTTGACGAGCCCGGTGTCGTGATGACGATCACGCGATCTATCACCTCGGCTTCGAGCAGTACCGCCAGGACGGCGTGCACGCGCCGGAGACGGGCCCGTCCTGATCTCGGTCCCGATGCCGCTGAGCGCCGACCCGGTCGGCTCGACCGTCGATCACGCCGCCAGGCACACGTCGGCCGTGGCGCGGAGTACGAGATCGAGGTGCGGCTGCCTGCGCCGCCCCACTGATCCAGTAGATCAGCGCGCGCGCACGGACGTCCAGAACTTCCGCGCGCCGCGGCCGCGGCCGAGCAGCGCCGTGGCCTGGTACTCGACGTTGCGCACGAGCGGGCGCGTGACCGTCGGGCGCACGACGCGCAGCGTCCCGCTCATCGTCGCGGTGGCGCGCGCGTAGCGCTCCTCGCCGATCGCGACGGTGACCGTCAACGGGCCCGAGCTCGTCCGCTGCGAGCGGACGGTGCACTCGACGTCCGCCGTCGCGCGCGTGCCCGCCGTCGCGTGGCACGCGATCCGCAGCGTCGCGCAGTCGCCCCAGTACTCGATCGGCTGGTTTGGACGCGTGACGTTGACGACGTACGGCTCGGAGCGCACGACGTTGCGTCCTTCGGCGTCAGCGCTGACGACGAGGTCGAACGGCAGCGGGCGCTTGACCCTCCCCGGCTGCGGCGCCTGCGGCTCGCCGATCGCGGGCGCGTTGCGCAGCAGCCCGCGCTGGCCCTGGTCGACCGGGACGCACACGACCTCCGCCCGCCCGGGCGCGATTCCCGCCTCGGGCGTGTCCGGCGTGCCGAGGGGACGCAGCCGCGAGCGGAACGTCACCGGCTTGGGCAGCGCGGCCGGGCCGAAGCGGTAGCGCTTGCGGCTCACCAGGCGCAGGAAGCCGCGGCACGGGCGCTTCGCCTTCTGCGGGCAGCGCAGCGTCACCGGTACGGCGTCGCCGGCGAGGTCGCGGCGCTGCACGTCCTCGCCCTCGGCCTTCAGGACCTCGATCTGCGTGCGGCACAGGTCACCGAGCTCGCCCCACGAGTAGCGCTCGCCGTTGCACCACCACTCGAACGGCGTGATCGCGTAGCGGTTGCCGCCGAGCGCCCGGCTGAGCAGCGACGGGCTGGGCGCCCGCTCGCGCGGTGGCCCGAGCGTGACGTCGCGGACCGTCGAGCGCGGGATCGCCCTGATCTCGTCGTCGACGCCGACGAACACCTCCTCGGCGTCGGAGCCGATCCACACGCCCTGGACCGTCGCCGCGGCGTCCTGCAGGCGCACCGTCGAGTCCAGCAGCTGGACGGGCTGGTCGAGCTGGCGCCCGAGCGAGACGACGGCCGCGACGACGACGACGAGCATCGTCGCGATCAGCGGCGACGGTCCAGGGCGTGTGGATC